>JBILDG010000060.1:0-8842 GCA_044352715.1 Chthoniobacterales bacterium
CGCGGAGCCGGATTGGTGGACGACATTGCCGCCGGAGGTGTTATCGAAGGATTTTACCCAAGATGCCGTGGCGCGTTATGCGGCGCGGCGGGCGGGATTGCCTTTGAAGGCGTTTCTTTTGCAGCAAGAGATGTTTCCGGGGATTGGAAATTGGATGGCGGATGAGATTTTGTGGAGGTGTCGCTTGTCACCGAAAAAGCGCGCCGGAACCTTGAAAAAAAATGAAATCGTTATGCTTTGGAAAGAGGTTCGCGCGGTGTCGCGCACCGCGATGAAGATCATCGGCAGTCATTGGGGCGATGTGCCGAAATCATGGCTCTTTCATTATCGCTGGCGCGACGGCGGGAAGTGTCCGCGCGATGGAACCGTCTTACGCCGCGAAGAAATCGGCGGACGGACCACGGCGTGGTGTCTGCAGTGTCAGGCGACCGCGAAACCTTCGGCGGCTGCCGCGGCGCCCAAGCGCTGATCGGCCGTCAGAAAGGTCAGGTGCTGGGGTTTTTCCCGGCAAAAAATGAGCGCTGCCGCCAACTGGAAGGCATCCGCCGCCCGCAGCGGATGAACGCGCAGCAGGCGGATGGCGCGGTCGCGCACGTCGGCAGTCGGTGCGACTTCAGTCCAGTGAGCCGACAGCTTTTCCAAGTGCGAGCGGGCCTTTGTTTCGTCATCCGCCGCGAGCTCGTTGGTGCGTCTGCGTCGGTTGAGCGAGGATTCCACTTCAGCCAGAGTGCCAAACCACACGAGCACGTCCGGGTCATCGGTGAGCTGACTCTCGCGATCAGCGGAGTCAGCCTCCGGGACCAGCAGCGGCATGATGGCGGTGGAATCCCAAAACCTCATCGTCCTTCCTCACGTTCTTCGAGGATTGCTTCCGTCAGCCGGGCATTACATTCGCCCCTGGGCAGGGCGAGGAATGCTTTGACGTCGAGTTTGCCGCGTTTTTTGGGTGGAATGACCAAGCCTTCGGCGACCAAGGACTTCACATGTTCGTCCATGAGATCCTGCTCCAGCGGGTAAACCACCGCCACGGGTTTGCGGTGGTCGGTGATGATGAGCGGTTCGCCGGCTATCACCTCTCTGAGCCGGGCGGAGAGGTTGTTTTTCAGGTCGGAAACGCTGGCCGTTTTCATCTGGCTATTATAGCCAGATTTTCCACGGAAGCAAATGAATGGGCTGGAGGGTTCAAGTTTAGTGATTTTGGATACGGGCGGATGGGGGCCATCCGATCTTATCAGTCAAACACCGCGTTCCTCTCGAGGGCGGTGAGTTCGCGCCACTGGCCTGACGCGAGGTTGGCGGGCAGATCGAATTGGCCGATGCGGACGCGGATGAGGCGGAGGGTGGGAAACCCTACGCCGGCGGTCATTTTGCGGACTTGGCGGTTGCGGCCCTCTTGGATTTCCAACTCGATCCAGGAGGTGGGAATGTTTTGGCGGAAGCGGATGGGTGGGTCGCGCGGGGGAAGGTTGGGGGTGATGCGGCGGGCCTCTGCTGGGAGCGTGATTTGTCCTTCGATAACAACGCCCGTGCGGAGTTTTTGCCGCGCGGGCTCATCCATTTCCCCTTCCACTTGGGCCCAATAGGTGCGGGGGTGTTGATGACGCGGGTTGAGCAGGCGGGTGTTGAGTCCGGGTTCGTCGGATAGAAGAAGAAGTCCCTCGCTGTCGCGGTCAAGGCGTCCGAGCGGATAGACGCTTTTTGGCAGTCCGAATTCGGACAAGGTGCGTTGTCCGGGATGATCGGGCGTGAATTGCGAGAGAACGCCGAAGGGTTTGTTGAGTGCCAAAAGCATCGGACTTTTTGAGCCACGGATAGAAGAAAATGACAGAGGATTTTTTGCCGGCTGACACCGGCGAAAAAAAACTATCTCCAGCGAGCGGTGGAGCCCGATCTTACAAAAGCAGCAGCGCCGGCTTTTCGATGAGGCGGCGCAGGGCGTTCATGTATTCGGCGGCGACGGCACCGTCGATGACGCGATGGTCGCCGCTGGCGGAAATGACGAGGCGATGGCCGATGACGATTTGGTCGTGCTGGTTGACGACCGGTTGTTTGGTGATGGCGCCGACGCCGAGGATGAACGATTGCGGAGGGTTGATGATCGGCAGGAAGTCGTCGATGCCGAAGCCACCGAGGCTGGAGAGCGTGATGGTGCCGCCTTGGTATTCTTCGGGCTTGAGTTTCTTGCCGCGGGCTTTGGCGGCGAGGTCTTTCATGGCCGCGCTGATCTCGCGGAGGGAAAGGGTGTTGGCTTTTTTGATGACGGGAGTGATGAGCCCATCTTCGATGGCGACAGCCACGGCAAGGTTGACCTCGCTGTATTCGATGATGGCGTCGCCGTCGTAGGCGGCATTGATCTTCGGCACTTCGGCTGCGGCACGCGCGGCGGCGAGGAGGATGAAGTCGTTGACGGTGAGTTTTTGTCCGCCGTCCTTTTCCGCCATGGCGTTGAGTTCTTTGCGCAGGGCCATGAGCGGTCCGCCATCCATGGCCACGCTGAGATAGAAGTGCGGGATCTGGGTTTTGCTGGCGAGGAGACGCTCGGCGATGGTCTTGCGCATGCCGCTGAGAGTGATCACTTTTTCTTCTCCCGCGATGCCGCGGGCGGCGCGGATGACAGGTGCGGCGGAAACACCGGCGACTCCCCCACCCCCGGCGGGTGCGTTTTCGACGTCGCGTTTCACGATGCGGCCACCGGGGCCGGAGCCGGCGATGGTTGAAAGATTCACGCCGCGAGCGGTCGCGACTTTGCGGGCGAGTGGCGAAGCTTTGACGCGACCGCCTGTTGCTGCCGCGGCGGGTTGTGGTCTGGGCGCGGGAGCTTTGACCTGATGGGTGGCGGGCTTGGGGACTTTGGCCCCGGCGGGGGCCGGCTTCTCGGGAGCGGCTTTGGCTTCCGATGCCGCGCCCTCGTCGGTTTCGCCTTCACCGAGGATGAGGGCGATCTTGTCGCCGACTTTGATGACCGAGCCTTCCTCGATGTAGATCTCGCTGAGTGTGCCATCGTCGAAGGCTTCCATTTCCATGGTGGCCTTGTCGGTCTCGACTTCGGCGAGGATGTCGCCGACTTCGACTTTGTCACCTTTGGCTTTGCGCCACTTGACGAGGGTGCCCTCGGTCATGGTGTCGCTGAGTTTGGGCATGGTGACTGCGGGCATGGCGGAAAGATTCTAAAGTGAGATGGTGATGGTTGGATGGTGCGGGCGCGTCAGGTGCGTCAACACACGGCAAGGACTTTTTGAATGATGCGATCGACGGTGGGCAGCTGCAAAGCCTCGACCGGCGGGCTGTAGATGGCCGGGGCGTCGAGTGCGGTGACACGGGTCACGGGCGCATCGAGTTCGTCGAAGGCCTGTTCCTGGATGAGCGTGGCGATCTGCGAGGAGACGCCGCAGAAGGGTTTGTTTTCATCGACGAGCACGGCGCGGTGGGTTTTGCGCACGCTGGCGAGGATGGTTTCCTCGTCGAGCGGACGGATGCTGCGCAGGTCGACAACCTCGGCGGAGATATTGAATTCCGCCGAGAGAATTTCAGCGGCTTTGAGCGAGGTGATGACGGCGCGACCGTGGGCGATGAGGGAGACATCGGTGCCCTCGCGCTTCACGTCGGCCACGCCGAGAGGGATGACATATTCGTCGGACGGAACTTCGCCGCTCTCGCCGTAGAGGAGGGTGTTTTCCATGACGCAGACCGGGTCGTTGTCGCGGATGGCGGCTTTCATGAGGCCCTTGGCGTCATAAGGCGTGGCGGGGCAGACGACTTTGAGACCCGGCGTGTTGGCGAGGAAATTTTCCGGCGTGTGCGAGTGGGTCGCGCCGACGTTGGTGCCGCCGTTGGCGGGTCCGCGGATGACGAGCGGGCAGTTGATGAGTCCGCCGGACATGTAGCGCACGCAACCGGCGTTGTTGATGATCTGGTCGAAGGCGACGTAAGCGAAGCTCCAGAACATGAGTTCCATGACCGGACGCATACCCATCATGGCCGCGCCGACGCCGAGACCGATGAAGCCGGCTTCGCTGATGGGTGTGTCGATGATGCGTTTGCTGCCGAAGCGTTCCCACAGACCTTCGGTGATTTTGTAGGCTCCGTTGTATTCGGCAACTTCCTCGCCCATGATGATGACGTTTTCGTCACGCATGATTTCCTCGGCGAGGGCGTCGTTGAGGGCTTGGCGGTAAGTGATGACAGGCATGGCTTGGTTTGTGGTGCGCGCAGCGGGGTAAGGCGCGCGCGGGCTAGTCGGAGAAGAAATGGCGTCCGGTGCGGCCGGCCTCCGTGCCCATGTCCACTTCGTAATAGACGTCGGTGAAAATATCTTCCAACTCGGGGAACGGGCTGTCCTCGGCGAATTGCACCGATTCTGCCGCCTCGGCTTTGGCCGCTTTGTCGAGTTTTTCGATGATGGCTTCATCGGCGACGCCTTCGTCCTTGAGGCGGTTCTCCCAAAGCGTGATCGGGTCGTGGTTCTGCTTGTAAAACTCGATTTCTTCGGGCTTGCGGTATTTCTTGGCGTTGGCGTCGGCGACCGAGTGGCCGTAGTAGCGGTAGGTGTCGATCTCGAGCACGCAGGGGCGGCTTTTTTCGCGGGCCCGCTCCATGGCATCGTAGGTCTTGGCGCGCACTTCGTAGAGGTTCTCGCCGTTGACGATGTCCCAATCCATGTTGTAGCCCTCGGCGCGTTCGGCTAGGCAGGACTTGATCGAAGAGGAGCGGGCGAGGCTCGTGCCCATCGAGTATTGGTTGTTCTCGATGATGTAAACGACGGGGATGTTCCAGAGCGCGGCGAGGTTGAGGGATTCGTGGAAGACGCCCTGGTTGACGGCGCCGTCGCCGAGGTAGGTGAGACAGCAACCTTTGAGGCCCTTGTATTTGAGGGCGAAAGCGATGCCGAGACCGAGCGGCGTCTGCCCGGCCACGATGCCGTGCCCGCCCCAGTAATTTTTGTCCGGCGCGAAAAAGTGCATCGATCCGCCCTTGCCCTTCGAGCATCCGGTGGCTTTGCCGAGCAGCTCGGCCATGCATTCATTCATCGACATGCCGACGACAAGCGCGTGGCCGTGGTCGCGGTAAGCGGTGATGACGTGGTCGTTCGGGCCGAGCAGCGAACAGGTGCCGACGGCGACAGATTCCTGCCCGATGTAAAGGTGGAGGAAGCCGCCCATTTTCCCGTGGTTGTAAAGTTTGAGCGAGGCTTGCTCGAAGCGCCGGATGCGCAGCATGTCGGCGAGAAATTTGAGCTTTTGCTCGGGGGTGAGTTTGGCGTTGACGGGGGCCTTGGAAAAATCAACCGGACTGTCGCCAGTTTTCGGCTTGTCTGCTTGGGCTACGCTCACGTGATGGTCGGTGTGTTACGGGTTGAAAAACTAACCATGCGCGGTCAGACGATGACTGCCCGCGCGAAGGTAAAAATGTTGCGGAAAAATTCTTTTTTGGCAACGGCAAACGAACACGTTCTCGCTTCCGCCTTCTTTGCCCGGACAACCCGCCTGCGCCGGCTCCGCCCAAGATTTCTTTTCCGCGCCCGTCTTGCTTACGTTCTATGACTCACTTAGATTCGCCTGCAGCGAAGAAGTTGTGTCATAGTGCCGCAATCGATGCGCGTCCACGCCGAATCGCGATGCACGACCGGCATGGACGCTTAGAGGGCAGATTACGACAGTCCAAGCTTGATAAATATGCAAGACATTGATAATGAATTGATTACAGAAGCAATAACCGCATCCAAGCGGGCTTACGCCCCCTACTCCAAGTTTGCGGTCGGTGCGGTGATCGTGGGCAAGGATGGGCGGCGTTTCGCCGGATGCAATGTCGAGAACTTGAGCTATGGGCTGACCATCTGTGCCGAGCGCAATGCAGTCTTTGCGGCGGTGGCGGCCGGATGCCGGGAGTTTGACCGCATGGTCATCGCGGCTGATACGGCCGAACCTATCTCGCCCTGCGGTGCGTGCCGACAGGTCTTGGCCGAGTTCGCCCCCGATCTCAAAGTGATCTCAGCCAACTTCCATGGCAAAAGCGCCGAGTGGCATCTCTCCGAGTTACTCCCCCGCCCCACCACAGGAATTCTTAATCGTCCGTAACGTTCCACGTGGAACACCCGCCTTATGTCCAGCATCTACGAATACCCTGAAACTTTCGACGTTCTCGTGTTGGGCGCCGGGCATGCTGGGGTCGAAGCGGCCCTGGCGGCGGCCCGGCTTGGTGCGCACACCGGCATTCTTACCCAGAACCTGGACACCATCGGGCAAATGTCCTGCAACCCCGCCATTGGCGGTCTGGCCAAGGGTCACATGGTCCGCGAGATCGACGCGCTCGGCGGCGTGATGGGTCAGAACACCGATGCCACTGGCATCCAGTTCCGCATGCTGAATGCGCGGAAAGGTCCGAGCGTGCAGGCCCCCCGCGCCCAATGCGACAAGAAAGCTTACCAGTTCCGGCTCAAATGGATCCTCGAGCACTCCCCCAACCTCCATTTGCTCCAAGGCAACGCGGTCCGTATTTTGGTGGAAAACGACCGCGTCACCGGTGTCGAAACCAACCTCGGTCTCCGCTACCGGGCCAACTCGGTTGTTGTGACCACGGGCACGTTCATGCGCGGACTCCTCCATGTCGGACTCCAACAAACCACCGGTGGGCGCATGGGCGATGCGGTGTCCACCTTGAGCGATTCCCTGCGCGATCTGGGCCTGACGGTCGAGCGATTCAAGACGGGAACCCCTTGCCGGATTCTTGGCCGGACGATCGATTTTTCCAAATGCGAGCGTCAGGACGGCGACGAGCCGCCACCAACGTTCAGTTTTCTCCCGGAAGATCTGGCTGGTGAACCCGGCGGACCCTTTACCTTGAACCGTTGGTCCGATGGCGCGTTCCACGTGGAACAAATGCCCTGCTGGATTACTTACACCAACGAACGCACCCACGACCTCATCCGCGCCAACCTCGACAAATCGCCGATGTATGCCGGTATCATCGAGGGCGTCGGCCCGCGGTATTGTCCGTCCATCGAGGACAAAGTCGTCCGCTTTGCCGACAAGGATCGGCATCAGCTTTTCCTCGAGCCCGAGGGTCGTCAGACCGGCGAGTACTACGTCAACGGCATTTCCACGAGCCTTCCGTTCGAGGTTCAGCTGGCGTTCGTGAGGTCCGTGCCCGGACTCGAAAATGCCCACATTCTCCGTGCCGGTTATGCGGTGGAGTATGATTATTGTCCGCCGACCCAACTTCAGCCGACGCTCGAAACCAAAGCGATCGAGGGCCTGTATTTGGCTGGGCAAATCAATGGAACATCCGGCTACGAGGAGGCCGCCGCGCAGGGCTTGGTGGCGGGAACCAACGCAGCGCTGAAGTTGGACCACAAGCCGGCATTCCACGTGGAACGTTCCGAAGGCTACATCGGGGTGCTCATTGACGACTTGGTGATCCGCGGCACGCCCGAGCCTTACCGTATGTTCACCAGCCGGGCGGAATACCGGATACTATTGCGTCAAGATAATGCCGACTTGCGCTTGGCGGCGAAGGCAAGGGGAGCGGGGTTGATTTCCGCGGAACGCTTTGCCCGCACCGAGGCCAGGCAAAAAGCCATCAATGCGTTGTGTGAATTAATGCAATCAACTCGTCATGAAGGTGTTGCGTTAGATCAATGGATCCGTCGCCCGGAAAATACCGTCACCAAATTGCCGGAGGATATCCGGCGATTGGCCTCGGAATCCATTTGGTTCCAAGTCGAAACCGACTGCAAATACGAGGGTTACATCAAAAGAGAGATGGAGTCGGTCGCACGTCAGCGGCGTCAGGACGAACAACCGCTGCCGCTGGATTTGGATTACGCAGTCATTCCCGGCTTGCGCAACGAGTCTCGGCAAAAACTTACCCAAATCCGTCCGGCCACCCTCGGCCAAGCTTCCCGCATCAGCGGTGTCACGCCTGCCGACCTCTCGCTCTTGTCCGTCTGGCTGCGCAAACCGCGGGGTGGGGCGAAGGAACTTGCCGACGCATGAGAATTTTCCTCGTTCTGTTTGTGATTGCCCTCGCCGCATGCGATGAACGCGCCGAGGTGCCACCGGCGGATTGGGATGCGTGGACCGCCTGGATCGAAGCGCGTTATCCGGTGACTGATTTACAAGGTCACGGTCCCGACATTGGCGGGGAGGAGTGGGCGGCCGCGCTCTCGCGCAAACTCGGTATTATCGACAGCGAGGGACATGGTCCCACGATCGGGTCGGCCGAATGGCGGGCCGCGGTGGAGCAAAAAATTCAAGCCATGGGCCTGTCAAAATAGGCGGGGTGTAATAAAATGCGGCATGCAAATGCGCAGATTGGGTAAATCGGGGCCGCTCATCGGCGACGTCGGATTGGGTTGTTGGCAATTCGGCGGGGACTTCGGCGAAATATCGGAGGAGACCGCGCGGGGGATCATGGAGGCCTCGGTGCATGGCGGGGTGAATTTTTTCGATACGGCCGACGTGTATGGTGCGGGGCGCAGCGAGGAGTGGATCGGGCGTTTCTTGAGCGAGAGCAAGCGGACGATTTTCGTCGCCACCAAATTCGGTCGGTCGGGTGATGCTTATCCCGACAAATACAGCGAAGACGGGCTGCGACTTTCCATCGACAGCGCGCGCGGCCGCCTCGGTGTGGATGCCTTGGATTTGCTGCAACTGCATTGCATCCCGGGCAAAGTGCTTCGTGAGGGAAGGGTTTTTGATTGGTTGCGTCGGGCGCAACAAGACGGCCTGATCAAACATTTCGGCGCGAGCGTCGAGACGGTGGAGGAGGGGCTTCTTTGTCTGGAGCAGGAAGGACTGCTTTCGCTGCAGGTCATCTTCAACATCTTCCGGCAAAAACCCGCCGA
>JBILDG010000293.1:0-2554 GCA_044352715.1 Chthoniobacterales bacterium
ACGCGCGCTTGAACTGCGGCGCGAAATCTCGCGCCACGACCGGTTGTATTACGAGCAGGCCGCACCGGAAATTTCCGACCGGGAATACGACGCACTGCTGCGCGAGTTGCGCGACTTGGAGGAAAAACATCCCGAGATCTGCACGCCGGACTCACCCACGCAGCGCGTGGCCGGACGTCCGCTTGAAAGCTTCACCCAAGTGCGCCACCGCGTGCCCATGCAGAGCCTCGACAACACCTACTCGCTCGAGGAAGCCGATGCTTTTCTGGCCCGGGTGGAAAAACTTCTCCCGGGCATACCGCGGCACTGGACCATCGAACCGAAAGTCGACGGCGTCGCCATCTCGCTCACCTACCGCCACGGCTTGCTCGAACTCGCCGCCACCCGCGGGGACGGCACCACCGGCGATGACGTCACGCAAAACATCCGCACCATCCGCAGCATCCCCCTCAAAATCGAAGGCCCCGTGCCCGAGCTCATGGAAATCCGCGGCGAGGTTTATCTGCCGAAAAAAAAATTCGCCGCGCTCAACGAGGAACGCGAACGCGCGGGCGAAGCGCTCTTTGCCAATCCGCGCAACGCCGCCGCCGGATCGCTCAAACTCCTCGACGCTTCCATCGTCGCACGGCGCGGACTCAATGCCGTCTTTTACGGGCTCGGTGCCGTGGAAGGCGGCCGCGCTTCCGAAACACAGGCCGCTTTGCTGGCGTGGCTCAAAGGGCACGGCCTGCCCGTCGTGCCGCGGTTCTGGGAGGCCGATGATGCGGCAGGAATCCGCGCAGCCATCGCGGCGTTGGACACAATCCGTCATGACTTCGCCTTCGAGACCGACGGCGCCGTGATCAAACTCGACGAGTTCCGCCGGCGCGAACAGATCGGCAGCACCGCCAAAGCCCCGCGCTGGGCCATGGCCTACAAATACGAGCCCGAGCGTGCCTGCACCCGCCTCAAAGACATCACCGTGCAAGTCGGCCGCACCGGCACACTCACGCCCGTCGCCGAGCTCGAACCGGTCCAGATCGCCGGCAGCCGCGTGGCCCGCGCCACGTTGCACAACGAGGAAGAGATCACTCGCAAGGACATCCGCGTCGGCGACTGGGTCCTTGTCGAGAAAGCCGGCGAAGTCATTCCAGCCGTCGTGGGCGTGGACTTCAAAGCGCGCACCGGCGAAGAAAAAAAATTCCGCATGCCGGATCATTGTCCGTCGTGCCGCAGCAAAGTTTTTCGTGATCCCGACCTCACGGCCGTCCGCTGCATCAATCCCGACTGCCCCGCGCAGATCCGCCGGCGGCTCGAACATTTCGCCGCCCGCGGCGCCATGGATATCGAAGGGCTCGGCGAGGCGATGGTCGAACAGTTGGTCACCTCCGGTTTGGTGAGCGCTCTCCCCGACATCTACGCGCTGCAAGCTGACAAAGTATCGGCCCTCGAGCGCATGGGCGAAAAAAGCACGGCCAATCTGCTCGCCGGAATCGAGGGCAGCAAAAAACAGCCCCTATGGCGCTTGCTTTTCGGCCTCGGCATCCTGCATGTCGGCGCCGCCGCCGCCCGCAAGCTCGCCGACAAATTCCACACGCTCGACCAACTCGCCGCCGCCTCGGTCGAAGATCTTCAATCGACCGAAGATGTGGGGGAGATCATGGCGCAATCGATCCACGACTTTTTCCGGCTACCGCACAACAAAGAACTGCTCGAGTTGCTGCGGCAGCGCGGGCTCAATTTCGGAGAGCGCGACGAGCGCACCGCGCCCGCTTCGCAAGCACTGGCCGGTGAAACATGGGTGATCACCGGCACGCTGACCCGCCCGCGCGACGAAATCGCCGAACTCATCCGCGCCCATGGCGGCACAGTGAGCGGCAGCGTGAGCAAAAAAACCTCCTACGTCCTCGCCGGCGAAGAAGCCGGCAGCAAACTGGAAAAGGCGAAGTCGCTGGGTGTTCCGGTAGTGGATGAGGCGGTGCTGCATGGGAGGTTGCAATCATAGGTCTCATAGGACCTACAGGATCCATGTGACCTATGAATTCCAAAGAAGGCTTCCTGCCCAAGCACGGTAATTACCGCGAGTTGAAAGCGTTTCAAAAAGCCGAAGTGGTCTACGACATAACAGTGCGCTTTGCGCGCATGTATCTCGGGCGCGGCGACCGCACCGTCGACCAGATGGTGCAGGCAGCGCGCTCGGGAAAAAAGAATCTGCTCGAGGGGAGCAAGGCCGCGAAGACCTCCAAAGAAATGGAGATCAAGCTGACCAATGTGGCGCGAGCCAGTCTCGAAGAGTTGCTCGACGATTACCTCGACTACCTGCGCAGCCGCGATTTGGCGATCTGGGGCAAGGGCAGCAAAGAAGCGATCTACGTGCGGCGCCTCGGCATGAAGCAACCCCAGAGCTTCGAACTCTATCGCGAAATCTTCGAGACACGCCCGCCCGAAGTGGTCGCGAACATCGCGATCTGCCTGATCAATCAAGCCAACTACCTCATCGACCGTCAGATCGCCCGCCTCGAAAAAGATTTTCTCGAACAAGGAGGCCTCCGCGAGCGCATGACGCGCGCTCGCC
>JBILDG010000061.1:0-8818 GCA_044352715.1 Chthoniobacterales bacterium
AAGACGAAGTCTTGGAGAATCAGTTGCCGTTGCGGATCGAGCCAATACCAAAGGCTGAAAACAGCGAGCGACAAGAAGCCGACGACAGCGATTTTCCAGAAATCGGAACGCAGCCAGTCGGCCAACCGATAATCGCGTCGGTGCAATGTCCACCAAGCCAAACCGGCCGTGGCCGGCAGCATGAGGGCAAAGGATTTGTAGAGCAGGCCGAGGCCGATCAGCAGTCCGAAAAGGATGGACCATCGCCATCCCAAGAAGGCATCGCGCCGCTCAAGCATGAGCAGGACGAAAAACGGCGCGAAGAGCCAGAAAGTCTCGGGCGCCGATGTGAGAAAAACTCGTCCGTAGCGGTAGGTTCCGAAAAAGGCGAGATAGACCAGCGTGGCAAGCAATCCGACGGAGAGGTGGCCGGAGATTTTGCGACCGAGAAGAAAAATCATCAAAGCCGTAGCCAGCGTGTAGAGAACATTCGGCCAGCGCAGGTTCCAGAGGGTGTATGCATTTGCCCAATCGGTGCTGACGATTCCTTGCCAGAAGAGGGCCGGGGGCTTGGTGTTGCGGTGCCGCTCGATCATCGTTTGCAGCGGAAGCCAATGGCCGCTTTGCGCCGTGGCGAAGGTCATCTGGGCGTAAAGCAACTCGTCACCATTGGTGGCGGCATGGTCGCTGTTGAGCGCAACCAAGTAAGCGGCAACGGCGAGCAGAATAACCAAAAGGGCGGTCAATCCGGTGTAACGGATGGCGTGAGCTGACATCGCGCGATCATAGGGCAAGAAGCAGGAGATTGTCAGCAAGCCGTGATCCCGCCATGAATGCATGGATGCGCTTTGTTTTGGCCATGCTTATGGCGTTTGTTTGTTCCGGTTGCTCGGATCAAAAGAGAGCAGACCTCGTGTTCCTCAATGGCGCGGAACCCGAGGCGCTCGATCCGGCGCTGATCACCGGACAACCCGAGGGGCGGGTGGCGAATGCCTTGTTCGAGGGCCTACTCACCTTCGATCAGAGCGGCAAAGCGCAGCCCGGCATGGCCGAGAGCTGGGAGATTTCCGAAGGGGGGCGTGTTTACACGTTCCGGCTGCGGGAGGGTCTGAGGTGGAGTGACGGCGTGTCGCTGACCGCTCATGATTTTGTGAATTCCTGGCGCCGCACTCTGGATCCTGCAACGGCATCCGAATACGCCTACCAGCTGCACTACCTCAAAAACGCGAAAGCTTTCAATGAGGGGGCGATCACGGATTTTTCGCAGGTGGGGGTTTCGGCCCCGGATGAGCGCACATTGCGCGTCGAATTGGAAAATCCCACGCCATTTTTCCTCGATCTCTGCGCTTTCGTGACGCTGCTACCGGTGCCGATGCACGCGGTGGAGAGACACGGGGACAACTGGACCAAGCCCGGCCATCTCGTGAGCAACGGGGCCTATCGGCTCGAGGCTTGGCGGCTCAACGACCGCATCCGGCTGCGGAAGAATCCGCACTATTGGAACGCGGCAAATGTCGCGATGGAGACGATCGATATTCTTCCGGTCAGCAAAGCCAACACCGCATTCAATCTCTACGCCTCGGGTCAGGCCGATCTGATGATGGACAAGGGGTTGGTTCCGCCGGCGCTGCTCGGAGAAATCAAAAAACTCGACGATTTCCACGCGGCGCCGTTTCTCGGGACATATTTTCTGCGATACAACTGCGCCAAGGGACCGTTCACCGACCCGCGCGTGCGGCGGGCGTTCAGTTTGGTAATCGACAAACAATCCATCGTCGATCGCATCACGCGGGCCGGCGAGTTGCCCGCCGGGAGCTTCGTGCCGCCCGGGGCGGGTGGTTACGACCCGATCGACGCCTGCGAAAATTTCGATCCGGCGGAGGCCAGGCGGTTGCTCGCCGCTGCGGGTTATCCCGAGGGGCGGAGCTTTCCCATGGTGACGTATCTTTACAGCGAAGGGGAATTGAACGAAGCGATTGCCGTCGAACTGCAGGGCATGTGGCGCAGGGAGTTGGGGGTGAATGTCCAGCTGCAGCGGCAGGAATGGAAGGTTTACCTCCGTTCGATCAGCTCACTCGATTACGACATCGCCCGATCCAGCTGGGTGGGGGATTACCCCGACCCGAACACGTTCCTCGACATGTTCGTCACCGGCGGGGGGAACAACCGCACGGGCTGGAGTGATCCGCGCTATGACAAACTCATCGCCGAGGCGGCGGCCGAGCTTGATCCGCCGGAGCGGTTCCGCATTTTGCGTCAAGCCGAGGAAATTCTCGTTTGCCAAGAAATGCCTGTCTGCCCGCTGTATTTTTACGTTGGCATCCAGCTCTACGACGCGAACAGACTCGGAGGTCTCGAGGGCAACGTGCTCGATGAGCACCCGCTCAAGGAGATGTTTTGGAGAAACCGCCAGCCGGCCAAGTGATTAATTTTTGGCAGTCAACAATTCCGCTGCGCTGACCCAATCCTCGTTGGCTTTTTCGAGAGCTTCGGTGAGTTCGGCAAGTTCGCGGTGGAGGGCAAAGCTGGCGGAGTCGTTCGGGGCATTCTCGAGCATCGCCGCCAATTCGCGCTGGCGTGACTCGAGTTCCATGATCGTCTTTTCCAAGGTCTCGTGGCGGGCTTCGGCCTGACGGCGGGCGGCGGCGGCGGCTTTGCGGGCTTCGGCCTCGGCGCGTCGCAGTTGACGCATCTCTTTCATGCCGAGCTTTGGTTTGGGGGTGCTGGGTGCCGGGGTGTCGGACGGGCGGTGGTCGCTCAAGGAGGCGACGGCGGCGCCGCGTTCGCATGAGGCGCCGGTTTTCTCCAGATAGTAGTCGTAATCACCGGCGTAGGGTGTCAAGCGGCCGGCGTTGATGTGCAGCACCGTCTTCGCCATCGATCGGATGAAGTGGACGTCGTGACTGACAAAAATGAGCGTGCCCTCGTAGGGCTGCAGGGCATGGATCAGCGCGTTGATGCTCGCCATGTCGAGGTGCGTGGTGGGTTCGTCGAGCAGCAGGAGATTGGGCGGCTGGAGGAGAAGTTTGACCAAAGCCAGCCGGCTTTTTTCGCCGCCGCTGAGCACGCTGACCCGCTTGAAGACGTCATCGCCGCGGAAGAGAAAGGAGCCGAGGACCGTGCGGATCGCCTGCTCGCCGACGCCGGAGACTCCGTCGGCCGCTTCTTCGAGGACGGTGTGCTTGAGGTTCAAAGTTTCCGTGCGTTGCTGGGCGAAGTAGCCGACGGACACGTTGTGGCCGAGCGTGCGGGTGCCGGCGTTGAGCGGCAGCAGGCCGGCGAGAATTTTGAGCAGGGTGGATTTGCCGGCGCCATTCGGGCCGACCAAAACCGTGCGCTGTCCGCGCTCGATCATGAGGTTCAAATCCTCGTAAACGACATGCTCGCCGTAGGCTTGCGCGACATTTTCCAACGTGATCGTGCGCTGTCCGCCCCGGGGTGGCTGGGGAAACCGGAACTTTACGACGGCTTCGCTGTTTTCGGGGGGCGGCAGACGCTTGATGCGGGCGAGTTGCTTGATGCGCTCCTGGGCTTGCGCGGCTTTGCTTGCTTTGGCGCGGAAGCGGTTGATGAAGTCTTCGAGGTGGGCAATTTCGCGTTGCTGATTTTTGTAGGCGGCGAGGTATTGATCTTCGCGTTCCTTCTTCTGCACGAGATAGGTGTCGTAATTGCCGTGGTAGCGGTGCAGTCGCTGGCGCGAAATTTCCACGATGGATTCGCAGACGGTGTTGAGGAAGGCGCGGTCGTGGGAAATGACGAGCAGGGCGCCGGAGTAAGCCGAGAGGTGGTTTTGGAACCAGCCGAGTGTCTCCAAGTCAAGATGGTTGGTCGGCTCGTCGAGAATGAGAAGGTCCGGCTCCATCACGAGTAGGCGGGCAAGGTGAGCCCGCATGATCCAGCCGCCGCTCATCGTGCGGGCTGGACGATCGAAGTCCGACTCCCGGAAGGCGAGACCGGCCAGAATTCGCTTCGCGCGGGCCTCGAGGTTGTAGCCGTCGAGTTCCACAAACTCGGCATGCGCTTCGTGATGCTCGGCGGAATTCTCATCGGGATGCGCCCGCAGTTTTTCCTGCGCGGCCGCCATGGCGGGGGAGACCGAAACGGCCAGCTGCAGGATGGTTTCGTCGCCCGAGGGAGCGCTTTCCTGGGGAAGAAATCCCACCGTGCAGCCCCGCCGGAGATTCACCGAACCCTCGTCGGGACTGTTGTCGCCGAGAATGAGCGAGAACAGCGTCGATTTGCCGGCGCCGTTCGGTCCGATCAATCCCAAGCGGTCACCGTGATTGATCTGCAACGAGGCCTCTTCAAAGAGGACCCGACCGCCGTAGGATTTGCTGACTGATGAAACGGTAAGCACGAGAGCGGGCGAACCTAGGCGTGATGGTGGTTGCATTCAAGCATCCTGCTGCAGAAGAACCCGTGACGTCGGGCCTCCAACCCGATACCCCTATGCGGGACATGGACAAATTGACCTTCGACCGGCTCGGACTTTCGCCGGAACTTTTGAAAGCCGTGGCTGCCTTGGGTTTCGAGGAAGCGGCCCCGATTCAAGCCGTGGCGATCCCGGTTTTGCTCGAGAGGCGCGATGTGGTCGGACAATCCCAAACCGGCTCGGGCAAAACGGCGGCCTTTGCCATTCCGGCGATCGAGTTGTCCGATCCGGCGTTAAAAGCTGTGCAGGTTTTGGTGCTGTGCCCAACGCGCGAGCTGGCCACGCAGGTGGCGGATCAAGTGCACAAGCTGGCGGCCTTCAAACGCGGCATCCATGCGTTGCCGGTCTACGGCGGTGCGTCTTTCGAGCGCCAAGCTTATGAGTTGAAGCGCGGTTCGCAGATCGTCATTGGAACACCTGGCCGCGTGATTGATCACTTGGAGCGCGGGACGATGAAATTGGACCAAGTGAAATTTGTCGCGCTCGATGAAGCCGACCGCATGCTGGACATGGGTTTTCGCGATGACATCCGCAAGATTCTTGATTCGGTGCCGGAGCAACGGCAAACCGCGTTTTTCTCCGCCACGGTGTCACCCGCCATTCGCAGTCTGATCAATCGCTATTCGCGAGAACCCGTGGCGCTGCAGATCGAGCAGAAAGAAGTGTCCGCCCCGGCCATCGAGCAGTGGTTTTATGAAGTTCAGCCTCGCATGAAGTTCGATGCGCTGATGAGACTCATCGATTACCATGCTTTCCGATCGGGGGTCATCTTCTGCAATACGCAGCGAATGGTGGACGAGTTGGCCGACGATTTGATGGCGCAGGGTGTGCCGTCGGATCGTCTGCATGGCGGTATCGCGCAGGCGCAACGCACGCGGGTGATGAACAAGTTCAAAAAGGCCGGCTTCGAATTCCTCGTGGCGACCGATGTGGCTGCCCGTGGTATCGATGTGCACGATCTGGAATTGGTCGTAAATTTCGACCTGCCGTATGACCCGGAGGATTACGTACACCGCATCGGCCGCACGGGGCGCGCGGGCAAGCATGGCATGGCCGTGACTTTTGTGAGCGGCCGCGATCTGCGCAAAATCCAGTTTCTCGAACGCTTCGCCCGCACGAAGATCCGGCGGGGAACGCTGCCCACGGCCGGTGAAATCGGCGAGAAGCGCGCCGACGCACTTTTGGCCAAGGTCCGGTCGGTTCTCGATGAAGGGGCGTGGAAGGCTCAGGCCTCGCTGGTCGATCGGTTGCTGGAGGAGGGTGTTGATTCCACGGAGTTGGCCGCGGCGCTGTTCCAGATTCTGGCCGGACCGGCTCCCGAGGCACCCAAATCCGAGCCGCCGGCAAAAGTTTCTCCTCCGTCGTCGCCGCGTGAACCGGACTTGAAGAGTGCTCCTCCGAAGACCCGCAGTGGCCGTGCTTGGATCACGCTCAGTCTCGGACGGGAAAGCTTCTCCGGGCCGAAGGATGTGGTTGATCTGCTGGTCGAATACGCGGGTCTATCCGCGCGCGAGGTCGGGCGTATCGACCTGGGCGAGGGCGCTTCATTGGTCGAGGTGCCGGCGGCCTTTGCCCAAGGTCTGTCTCCGGGCGGCAATTGGCTCGAAACCGCGGGCGGTCGCGTGAAGGTTTCCCCGATGGCCAAAGCCGGCAGCGCCCGCAAGCAGCGTCAGGGGCGCCGGTAACGCTCGCAGCTCAATACTTGATAGCAAAGAAGAGGGCGCTGGCCAGAAGCATTGTTCCGTAAACGATGGGGAAGGCAATTTTGCAGCGGTTATCCAGTGCATCGGCGGCGGCGGCCCGGTTTTCCCGGTTCAATTCGCCCACGATGAGGTTTACCACGATGCTTGCACACATTATGACAAAGCTGATACTCACAAAAACGTTGACCGGCGTGAGGTAAGAGATGTGCGGCATGATGTCGCCGAGGACGATCTGGTAAGCCACCGCGGTGAGGAGTCCGACGAACGACACGCTCATGCGGTCGCCGACCGAGGCGCGGTCCATCCAGAAGACCGACCAAGACAGAACCACGACGAGAAAAAGCGGCAGGACAACCAAGCGCATGATAAAGGCGGCTTGGCGTTTCACGTCCAATTCGAAAACAAACACCGACGTGCCCTCGCTGCTGTCCGGCGCAGTGGGCAGGATGCTGTCCGACATGGCCCGCGTCTCGAGCACCGTCCACTGGGGAATGCGAACATCGTTATTGTCGAGGGATGGCATAGCGAGCGGGCTCATTTTGACCTCCGATTCGGAGTAGCCGGGAATGCCGAAATAAATCTGCAGGTTTTGTGTGTCGAAGGGATACTTGCGAAGTTTCAGCTCGGATTTGGCGGTGGCGTTGATCGGTGTGACCAGGATGGCGGTGCCGTCGGGGAGGATGCGGAGGAGGGGTTCGCCTTTTTCGAAGGCGCCGACCGAGTTGAGCAGCGATACCTCCGGATACCAGGATGTCGCGATCTCGTTGAATTGGAAGCTGCCTTGGTAAAACTTTTCCGCCACGCCCTCGGTTGCGGGGTCGAAGGCCTGCCGATCGTCTTTCCACTGCACGGTGAGAATGCCGCTGAACTCGAAGGTCTCGGTGGTTTCATCGATCTGCACGATATCGAACAATTGAAAGCCGATGCGGACCTCGATGGGGGCCTCGGTCGTCGGGGGCGAGAGCAGGACGGTTTGGCTCGGCGCTGCATCCGCGCCGGAGCGGGCGAGGGACAAGACAAGAGTGGTGATAGCTAATAGAAAAGTGCGCACGTGTTTTTCGCGGGGTTAGAGGGTTTGGCAGTTACGCAACATGGCCCGGCCGATTCAAGCGGCTGTTTGGGCCAAGGTGGCCCGCATGACATCAAGCGGGGCCGGGCGGTTGAGCCAGATTTCGAGCGAAAGTGCGCCTTGGTGGAGGAGGAGGGAGAGACCGTTGGCGGTGCGGGCGCCGGCGCTCTTGGCGTCTTCGAGGAGGCGGGTGACCGAGGGGCGGTAGACCATGTCATAGACCATGAGGTCGGGTGTAATGATGGCGGGGGGGAGGAGGCGCGGGTCGGTGCGCTTCATGCCGAGGGAGGTAGCGTTGATGACGAGGTCGGTGCGGGTGAGTTGTTCGCGCAGGGCGGCATCTTCGAGCGGAATGACAGTGACGCGGTCTTCGGGGCCTTCGAGACGATCGGTGGCGAGGAGTCGGGTGGCGCGCTGGGCGATGTCGCGGGCTTTTTCTTCGGTGCGGTTGACGAGGACGAGGCGCGGGCATTTCTCGAGGGCGCATTGCAGGGCGGCAGCGGAGCCGGCCCCGCCGCCGGCGCCGAGGATCATGACGCGAAGGTCGTGGAGGTCGAAGGCAAAGACTTCGCGGATGGCGCGGACGAGGCCGGGGCCGTCGGTGTTGAAGCCGGCGGTGCGGGAACCGTCGAAGAGAAGCGTGTTGACCGCGCCGAGCTGGCGGGCGGTGTCGTCGAGTTCGGTGCAGAGTTTGAGGGCCTCAAATTTGTGGGGGATGGTGAGATTGAGTCCGAGGAAGTTGGCGCGGCGGGCGAAGTCGACGGCTTCGGCGAGGTTTTCCGGCGGGCATTCGATTTTGGCGTAGCGGACGTCGGAGCCGAGGGCTTCGAGGGCTGCGTTGTGCATGGCGGGCGAGAGGGAATGCTCGACGGGGGAGCCGAGGACGCCGAGGCGGACTTCGGGCGGAAGCGGGCCGCGGCCTTCGGCGCGGGCGCGGAGGTCTTCGAGATGGAAGGTGGTTTGCTGGAGGTCGTTCGTCATGCGCCAAATTTTTCGCGGGTGCGGGTGAAACGGGCAAGCACGCGGTCGCGGACGAGCAATTCGAGAAGGTGATAGAGGCTGGGGCCCACGCTTTTGCCGGTGGCGGCGACGCGGGACGGATGAACCAGCAGGGCGGTCTTGATGCCAAGAGTGGCCGCCAGATCTTTGTAGGCCGCTTCGATGTTGTCCGCCGTCCAGGGCTCGACCCGCGCAAGCCGGTCAGTCAACACATGGAGGCGCTCGAGGGCGCCATCGGCTTTCAGTGATTTCTCCACGCTCGCCTCGTCATAGGCGTAGTCTTCGGTGAAGAAAAATTCGATCCACGACGGCACGTCGGTCAGGTGTTTGACCTTCTCCTTCACCAAGGCGAGGGCGGGGAGCAGAGCCGCGCGGGAGCCGAAGTTGATGCCGGCGCGTTCGATGAACGGGATACTGAGGTCGGCGAAGCGGTCCAATGGCATCTGGATAAGATATTGGCCGTTCATCCAGAAACATTTGTCGAGATCGAAGCCGGCGCTGCGGCGGTTGATGTTTTTCAGCTCGAAGAGGCCGATGATTTCCTCGATGGGGAGGATTTCGCGGTTGTCCTTGGGCGACCAGCCAAGGAGGCAGAGGTAGTTGCGCACGGCCTCCGGAGCGTAGCCTTGCTCGATG
>JBILDG010000294.1:0-2542 GCA_044352715.1 Chthoniobacterales bacterium
AACAGGATGGCAACCCTCCGGCGAAGCGCAAAAAATTTCCGGCGCCCAACTCGAAGGCTCGATCGCACGTCATCCGTTCCTCGATCGCAACTCGCCCGTCTTCACCGCAGATTTTGTCACGATGGACACCGGCACCGGTTGCGTCCATGTCGCGCCGGGGCACGGTGCGGACGACTTCCAACTCGGTAAAGCCCGCGGCCTCGACATTCTTTGCCCGGTGGATGATCTAGGTCGCTTTACCGCCGAATGCGGCGTGCCGGATTGGATCGGCAAACTGGTTTTCGAAGCCAACCCCCTAGTGGTCGAACATGTGAAGTCGCATGGCGCCCTGCTCGGATCGACGCCTTACCAGCACTCTTATCCGCATTGCTGGCGCTCGAAAACGCCGATCATTTTCCGCACCGTCGAGCAGTTCTTCATCCGCATCGACGACCTCCGCGCGGACGCACTCAGAGCCATTAACGCCACAAAATGGATTCCCGATTGGGGGCTCAAACGCATCACTGGCACCGTGGAGTCGCGTCCGGATTGGTGCATCAGCCGCCAGCGCAGCTGGGGCGTGCCGCTGCCCGTCTTTTTCTCGCCGGACGGCCAACTCATCCTCGACGCAGCTCTCATTCGTCGTGTGGCAGACTTGGTCGAAAAACAAGGAACCAATGCATGGTTCGAGATGTCCGATGCGGAGATGTCCGCCTTGCTGGGGCTGCCCGCCGGCACAATCCGCGGGCACGACACATTGGACGTTTGGATCGACTCCGGCGTGAGTCACCAAGCCGTCCTCCATCGCCGCGCCGAACTTCGCTACCCGGCAGATCTTTATCTCGAAGCGACCGACCAACATCGCGGCTGGTTCCAATCCTCGCTCATGACGGCGGTCGCCATCGAAGGTGGGTCTCCCTACCGCACCTGCCTCACCCACGGCTTCGTCGTGGACGTGGACACACGCGAGAAAATCTCCAAGTCCGCACAAGGCGGATACCAGAAACCGACGGAGGCCATGCATTTCGTCGAAAAATCTGGCGCCGATCTCGTCCGTCTCTGGGTCAGCAGCGTCAATTTCACCGATGATGTTCCGTTTTCCGAAGAGATGTTCAACCGTCTCGGCGATACCTACCGCCGCATCCGCAACACGCTGCGTATTCTCCTCGGAAATCTTCACGATTACGACCCGCAGGCCCCGACATCACCTACGGCAATCGACCGCTGGATCCTCGCGCGTTTGGCAGAAGTGGAAAAAACCTGCCGCGAGGCCTATGACGCCTATGAATTCCACCGCGTCTATCACACGCTCAATCAATTTTGTGCCGTGGATCTGAGCAGCCTCTACGTGGATATCACGAAGGACCGTATGTATTGTGACCCCTCTGCGAGCGGAAAACGTCGAGCTACTCAAGCGGCCATGCACGCGATCCTGTCATCGCTCACCCGACTGCTGGCCCCAATCCTGGCGTTCACCGCCGAGGAAGCATGGGGCTACTTCCAACCCGGTGAATCCGTCCACTTGCAGGACTTTCCCGCGGCGAAAACATCAGATCCGGCTGCACTCGGCGATGGAGATCACCTCATGCAGTTGCGCGGTATCGTCTCGCAATCCCTCGAAAAAGCCCGCGCCGACAAAGTCATCACAAACAATCTCGAAGCCTCGGTGACACTCCAAGTCGCTGATACCGCTTGGCTGGCGCTGTGGCGTGACCGCGTTGGCGAACTCGAAGAGTTTTTCATCCTCAGTGAATTGAAACTCGAAGATGGCGCCCAAGACGGCGCCATCATTACCAAAACAACCTCCGCCAAATGCGGGCGTTGCTGGCGCCATCGCAATTCCGTGGGGTCAATCGCCGCGCATCCTGAACTCTGCGACCGTTGTGCCTCGGCCATAACCTCATGACGCCCACACGCCTGCTCGTCGCGGTGACTTTCCCGCTGTATGTTTTGGACCAACTAACCAAGTGGGCCACGCTGCATTTTATCCCGCTGCATCACGAGGTGGCAATTATCCCCGGACTCTTCAACCTCGTCCACGTCACGAACACCGGATCGGCTTTCGGTCTCATGCGTGGATGGTTCAATTTTCATGTCATCTTCGGTTGCGTGATGGCGGTTGTGATGGTGTGGATGCTTTTTCGCAAAGACTCGGACCGCATGACGCGTCTGGCCTGCTCCCTCATTCTCTCGGGCATTTTCGGGAATGTCACCGATCGTATCGTGCACGGGCACGTCATCGATTTTCTTGATTTCTACATTGGGAAAAATCATTGGCCCGCGTTCAACATCGCGGACTCCGCCATTGTGATTGCCGTCGGAATTTTTCTTTGGACGTCTTTTAAGCAACCGCCAAAGGACGCTTGACAGCTGCTCGCACGCTGTTACTTTGCCAATCTCAATCGCGGGGTGGAGCAGCCTGGTAGCTCGTCAGGCTCATAACCTGAAGGTCGCGGGTTCAAATCCCGCCCCCGCAACCACTGTTCCATTTGGTGGTGGTTCTGCGGTGCGGGCAGGCAGGACCCTGTGCCGGCATGATTCGGTGCAAAACTGTCTGTGAATC
>JBILDG010000295.1:0-2538 GCA_044352715.1 Chthoniobacterales bacterium
CGAAACCGAGGCGGAGGCCATCAAAATTGCCAAGAAAATCGGCTACCCGGTGATGATCAAAGCCGTGGCTGGCGGCGGCGGACGCGGGATGCGCGTGGCCCACAACGAAGTCACGCTGGTCAAGGGTTATCACAGTGCCCGCACCGAGGCGGAAAAAGCCTTCGGCAACGCGGCCGTTTACCTTGAGAAGTTTGTGGTCAATCCCCACCACATCGAATTCCAGCTCATCGCCGACAGCCAAGGCAACGCCGTCCACCTCGGCGAGCGCGACTGCTCCGTGCAGCGCCGCAACCAGAAGATCATCGAAGAATGTCCGTCGCCGATCATGACGCCCGAGCTGCGCAAGAAAATGGGCGATGCTTCCCTCAGCCTCGTCAAAGCCGTGGGCTACGAGAACGCCGGCACCATCGAGTATCTCGTCGATAACGACGGGAATTTCTACTTCATGGAGATGAACACGCGCATCCAAGTCGAGCATCCGATCACCGAGGAGGTTTACGGGGTGGACTTGGTCAAGCAGCAGTTGCAGATCGCCTCGGGCGCGCCGTTGTCGCACCACGTGCTCAACGCCGTGCCGCGCCATCACTCCATCGAATGCCGCATCAATGCCGAAGATCCGGAGAAAAATTTCACCCCGTGCCCCGGGACGATCGATCTTTATTATGCGCCGGGCGGCCGCGGTGTGCGCATCGACTCGCATGCTTACGCCGGCTATCCCATTCCGTCGAATTACGATTCCATGATCGCCAAGTTGATCGTGCACGCTTCGACCCGCGACCAAGCGATTGCCCGCATGAGCCGGGCCCTCGGCGAATACATGATCACCGGCATCAAGACAACGATCCCGTTCCAGCAGGAAATCATGCGCCACAAAGATTTCATCGCCGGCAAATACGACACGGGCTTTGTCGAGAAGATGCTGGCCGAGCGCGGGGCCAAAGGGTGAAAGCGCTGACCGACGCCCGCCTCTACGGCATCGTCGATCTTGGATATGTGCCGGCGGAAGCAGCGCCGGTGGCGGCCGAACTGCTGCTCGAAGGTGGCGTGGATGTTCTGCAGCTGAGGGCGAAGAGAGTGGAGAGAAATATCATTGCCGATTTGGCGGCACAGATACACCGCCTGACTTCACGGGCGGAGGTTCCTCTCGTCATCAACGATTACCCCGAACTCTTGCGCGACGTTCCGGCGGAGGGCGCTCACGTCGGCCAGGATGACATGGCGGTGGTCGCGGCCCGCGAGGCCGCGGGACGTCCGTGCCTGATCGGCAAATCCACCCACAGCCTTGCCCAAGCCCAAGCGGCCGCCGCGGAGGGTGCGGATTACATCGGATTTGGTCCGTTGTTTGCCACCCCGACCAAGCCCGGCCGTCCGGCCATCGGACTCGGTGACATCCAAGCCGTGCATGAGACGGTGAAAATCCCGATCTTTTGCATCGGCGGAATCAAGCAGGAGAATCTGCCGCAAGTGCGCGCAGCCGGAGCGCGGCGGGTGGTGATTGTCTCAGGTTGGCTTGATGCTGCAGATATCCCTGCTGCCGTTCGTGAGACGAGGCGTTTGGTGGAGGCTTAACGCCGCGGATCGAGCGTATCCCGCAGGCGGTCGCCGAGGTAGTTGAGCGCGAGCAGGGTGGCGGACATGGTCGCGGCGGGAAAGAAGAGGAGCCACCAGTAGATTTTGAGGGGGTTGATCGCTTGGGCTCCCTCGCTGAGCAGCGAGCCCCAGCTGGCTTGCGGGGGCTGGATGCCGAGACCGAGGAAGCTGAGGAATGACTCATCCAAGATCACGGCCGGAACGGTGAGCGTGAGGTAAACGATGATGATCGGCAGAACGTTGGGTAACAAATGCCTGAGCACGATGCGGGTATTCGATTGGCCGAGGACTCGCGCCGCCTGCACGAAGGGGCGCTCTTTCAGGGCCAGCACTTGGCCGCGGACGATACGCGCCATGGTGAGCCATTCGATCAGCCCGAGCGTGATCACGAGAATGACGATCCGCGAATAGCTCACCAGCCAGGGCCATTCCATCCGCGAGGCAAAGTCGCGCAAGTGACCGTCGAAGGCATTGATGAAGATCAGGATAAAAATCAGCCGAGGCACGGAGTAGAGGATGTCCACCCCGCGCATCATCCAATGGTCGATGCGCCCGCCGGCATAACCGGCGATCAAGCCGTAGGCCGTGCCGAGTAACAGGCTGATCATCGCGCCGGCCAAGCCCACCACGAGCGAAATGCGGGCGCCGAGCAGCACGCGGTAGAGCACATCGCGTCCGTTGAGATCGGTGCCGAAGGGATGCTCCCACGTCGGCGGCGAGTATTGGAGGGGGCCGGGCTCGCGGTAGCTTTCGGGAAAAAGCTCCGGCCCGATACCGGCCGCAACGGCCACCACCAGCAAAATGCCCGCACACACCCGGGCGGCCGGGCGACGCATGATGCGGGCGATGGTGCCGGGTTCAACCATCGACGCGGATGCGCCGGTCGAGCAGCGCGTAGCTGGCATCGACCAGCAGGTTGAAGACGATGAGCAGGGCGCAATACACAAT
>JBILDG010000296.1:0-2535 GCA_044352715.1 Chthoniobacterales bacterium
GCGCACGGCCGGCAACAGCCGTCGTTTACTGGAATTGTCGGCCCAGCTTCAAACGGCCCTTGGTGCCGAGGGCGACGGTGGGGTGAGGCCGGCCTTGGCCGAGGCGGTGCGGGCGGCGAGGGAATTGGCCAAACTCGATCCGCAGGCTGAAGCAATACGCGAAGCCATCGAAGCCTTGGCTGCACGGCTCTCCGATCTTGAGACGGAGAGCTGCGATTATGCCGAATCGATCGATTGTGATCCGGCCACGCTGAAGGACTTGGAAGAACGTGCTGATCTGCTTCAATCACTCAAGCGCAAGTATGGAGGTACCATCGAGGAGGTGATGGTCCGGGGGGAGCAGGCGGCGATCGATTTGGCTGAGATCGAGACTCGCGGTGAGCGTCTGGAGAAATTGAAGGAAGATCAGGCGACGGCGGCTGGGTGTGCGGCAAAGCTGTCCGGAAAACTCAGCGCCGCTCGGGCCAAAGCAGCTCCTCAGCTGGCCAAGAGCGTGACCAAGGAGCTGCGTGAGCTCGGGTTTCTGCGGGCGGAGTTCGGCGTGCGTTTGGAATCGCTCGCGGAACCGCGCTCCGGCGGGGCGGAATTGGCCGAGTTTGAATTTGCCCCGAATCCCGGCGAGCCGCCCAAGGCGTTGCGGGCGATTGCCTCGAGCGGCGAAATTTCCCGGGTGATGCTGGCTCTGAAGTCAGTTTTGGCGGGGCAAGACGGTGTTCCCTTGCTCGTTTTCGATGAAATCGATGCGAACGTTGGCGGGGAAGTTGCGGTGAAGGTCGGGCAAAAAATGCGCGCTTTGGCGAAATCGCACCAAGTGCTTTGTATCACTCACCTGCCGCAGGTCGCGGCGGCGGCGCATCGCCAGTTTGCGGTGCGTAAAGATTTTGATGGCAAAAGGACAACCACGGCGGTCAGTGAGTTGGACGGTCCGCAACGTGTGGCGGAGTTGGCGCGAATGCTTGGTGGGCAGGACAGTGATTCGGCTTTGGCGCATGCGCGAAGTCTTTTGGCCGGCAAGGACTGACCATGCGTTTGCTTTTTTTCAACCGTTCCGCAGCTCCTCTTGGCGGCGGCATGAACCGATTGGTGACTGATACGGCGAGGCGTTTGCGGGATGCCGGTCACGAGGTGGCGTTGGTGCATTCTCGCAATGGCGGACAATTCGATGGAACCGGCTACATTTACGACGATCTCGACTACCGAATGCTGCCGAGGGATGCCAATGCATTGCGCTTGGAGGCCATTCTCGAGGATTTCTCGCCGGAGGTGATTCAGTTGCACGGGGTGGGGAACACCCTGCTCGACGGATGGTTGTCTTCACGGGTGCCGACAGTGCGTTTTGTGCACAATCATGCGTTTTACTGTTCGGGGCAAAGATTGACCCTGGAACGACCGCATGAGCCCTGCCAACGCGCACACGGCAGGGGGTGTTGTGCGATGCATGTATTTCGCGGTTGCGGATCGTGGAATCCGGCTTTGAATTTTTTGCGTTACCGTTCGGTCAATCGTAGTCTGCGGGCGTTGAGTTCAGTGCATGGCTTGCAAGTGCTCAGCTCCTCGTTGCGCCGACAGTTGGTTGCCAACGGCCTCTCGGAGAACCGTGTGATGCAGTTGCCTCCGTACGCGCCGCCGCCGACTGCCCCGGTGTTTGAGTCAGTTTCCTCACATCGATCAATCCTTCATGTGGGCGGGTTGCTCGGACACAAAGGGGTCTGGATGGTGGTGAGAATGTTGCGGGAGCTGCCTCCCGATGTGCAGCTGATTTTCGCCGGAGGCGGGGGCGAAATCTCGATGCTGCAGTCGCATGTGAAACGGCGCGGTTTGGGGAACAGGGTTCGGATTGTCGGCGAACCGACGCCGGAGCAATGGTCTCTGCTTTATCGTGAAGCCACTTTGGTCGTCATGCCGGTGCTTTGGAATGAGCCTCTGGGTCTCGACGGACTGAGCGCGATGGCCCATGGTAAGCCGGTGGTGGCTTTTGAAACCGAGGGGATACGTGATTGGTTGAGTGACGGGGAGACAGGGGTCTGCATCGAGTTCGGCCACCGACGTCGTTTCAGGGCGGCTGTATGCGACTTACTCAATGACCGTGAACGATTGCTCATGCTCGGGAGACGGTCGCGACAAATTTGGGAACAAAAGTTCCAGCCGGAGCAACATTTGGCGGCGCTGGTGGCAAGCTACGAAAAAGTGAAGACGGAGGCTGTTTTATGAGCAAGACAACGGTCGTCGGGTCGGTGGTGGGTGTGCTCACAGTTCTCGTGTTTTGGTTCCAGCGCGAACATCAACGCGGCACTTTCGATGTGATCGAGCGGCACTTTCTTTCATGGCTCGCGGCAAATGACTCCAGCGTCGAAATTTTGCCTCCGCTCACCTTGGTGCTCTACGACGAAGAGGCCTCTCATACAGCGGGCACGTCGCGTATGGCGATGTTGGACGGAGCCCTGTTTGCCCGAGCTGCGTCCAAGCTTGGTGCGGTCATGGCTGGCGTGGAAGGTTTGTCGGGCGATCCCGCACGCATGATTCAAGCTGCGGAAG
>JBILDG010000062.1:0-8755 GCA_044352715.1 Chthoniobacterales bacterium
TAAATGGCCCCGCCTGGCCGTAGAACAGATTCGAGACTATTCAGAAAAGATACCAAACAAGGCACATGTTCGACATTGTGGCTGGTGACGACACTGTCGAACCGCTCCTTGATCAAATCGCTGTAGGGCTCGCCACGCCAGACATAGTCCACATCCACGATCGCTGCTGTGTCTACATTGGGATCGGACGCGTAGTGCTCCTTCAATTCTTCCGTAGTGAATGCGTCGATATACTTCACTCTTGCCGGCGGTCGGCGACAGATAGGCGCATGAAGCGGACCTATTTCCAAAGCGCTTTTCTCTTCGGCGCAAGCCGCGGCGAAAAAGGTTCCCCGGTCCGTGGACGGAGCCAGCAATCGAGGGAGGTCGGGGGCATAAATCTGGCGGTCAGCGTGCAACCCGGGGAACTCGACTGCCCCGCTGTAAAGGTGCGGATCACTGACTCCTGCAACTCCGGAAAGTTGGCGCTCCCACCGACTGAGGTGAAACTGCGCGCATCGGCAGAAAGCAAGCAGCGGAGACGCGGAGACGCGCAAGATCTTGCGGGCACCACGGCGCAGCACTGACGAAGAGCTCATACTTTAGTGGGAATATCGCAAGGCAGCAAAAGCAAAGGCTTCAGAGAAGACGTCAGGTCTTCTGCCGAACTAATTTCGAGGTGGCGTGATGTGAAGCAGTTTCCTTGTAGAAATCTTGTTCGTTCGCATCAGGCCCAGACTGTGCATCTTTTTTATGTTGGCTCAGATGCGCAGCACTCTGGCTTTGATACCAAGGCAAATGACGCGCGGAATAATTTCCGGACACACGCACCGACTGCAAAAAGCTAGTTTTAGGATAGTCACGTCGATAAACTGCAAAAGTTGTATCCACCTCGGCTCGGAAAACCTCGGCACCCTCGCGAGTCAGCAAATCAGCCTCAACCCCTTCAACTTTTACCCTGTAATGCCAAAACTGCGACTCCCAGTTAGCAATAGACATCCCCCTGACGTAAGCGCCCACAAGAAAGTGATCAGAGTCCTTCAAAGATAGCGCAAGGCCACATTTCCAAATGCGGCAAGCACATGCGATCGCCAACAGATCCTTGCGGAATGTGGTTGGCATAGATGGGTTGAATTCCAAGTCCGGGTCAGTGAGGGCGAAAACGTCAGGCCAATCCACCCCAGCCTCTGGCGTGAAGATTTCATGAGGGCCGAAATTCCGCTCGAGGCGGATGACGCGGATGCCGGCTAACTGCAACTCCCCCAGACACTCAATGAGTTGCGGATTTGTGCTCGCATTGTCGAGAACAGTGATTTCCGATGCTGCCACCTGCAGACGACTCAGCTGGCTGACCATGTTGCGCAGGTAAGACGGTTGATTGTAACTGATGATGAAAATAGGGATAGGACATTCATGGATAGCGCATCGATCCATAGTATAGTCGTGCTCGTTAGTGCCTTCCCACAGAGTCGAACGATGAACGGCCTGTGGACCGTCACATGCGAATAGGCGCGACAGCCGCCGAAGAAGCGCAGCACCTTTGCGCTTAAGGCCAACCGGCGCCGCATGGCTTTCACGCTGTCCGAGTTGAAGGATTCCCGGTTCGCACAAAGCGCCTGCGGTAGGCAGTTGTCGCCCCAAAGGACTTGGGTCAAGATGCACTGGGCCGATAAAGTTCTGCACAAACCGATGACCGGGCGGCAAATAGAACCTCTCTTCTGTCCCCTCGTGTAGCCAGTGCCCACGGGCGGAAGGATTGCGGCGCAAAAATATTTCCCGCCCCTCACGATAACGGGCCTCGTCATTTTGCCGCCTATGCGTTTCGTCATAGACAGCCTCGGCAAAAAACGAAGGGTGACAATGCTCAAATACGATGTCACGAGCGTCAATTACGACCCCTCTCTGGTAGGCGCGAAAACTGAATTCATCGTCCGAGTAAACGCCAAAGTAGTCGGAAGCCAGAAATTTACCCTTGAGGAGTTCGAGGTAGGCGCGTGTGAATATAGCGAAGGCCAGCAAGTCATCGACGCGTCGGCCGTCACTGACTCTTAACACCCCGGGCTTTGACACATCACGGAATCTGGCCGCAATCTTGGTATCCCAGTGCCGGATCGGAAGCCAGTCATCGGACAACTGGATGAGGATCTGTCCTTTGCTGGCTTGAGCCGCAAGATTCCATGCCGCCACACAGCCCTTGTCGCGTTCTTCGACGACTACATGACGGAAACCAGTCAATCCTACGACCGATTCATTATCATCGCGGTCGAAGGCGAAAATATGCTCAACGCGCTCCGGATATTCGGCGGCTTGCAGCCACCGATCTCGTGCGGCGATTGCGGCTTTTGCTCGTCCGCGCGTGGCATGCATCAGCGATATGTCCTGGCAGGGTCTCATGGAATTACGGAGGATCCGCCGATTGGGCGCTTAAAACTTCTTCCCTGAGGCAAATCTGAAAACACTGATTTTGCGCTGCTATTCAAATCAAGATGCAAACTGATCGAAGCCTTTCGAACCCCGCCGGAGCAAATCCCCTAAGGCCCGCAAAAAACCGCTGGATTTGCTTCGTGAACTTCGGTGGGCCTCAGCCGCTTCTCGTGCTGTTTTCAGAAGGTCAGACCCCCACTTTTGCATCTCGACGGAAGCCCTCGCCAGAGACTCTTTCTCTTTCGTCATGTCGACAGCGCTGCTGAGTCGGCCAACAACCGAGTGTAATGCTCCGGCTAGAGAATCGGCACTTGCCGGATCGAAATAGCTCGCTTCGGAACCGCACTGCTCCCGATGCACCGGCAGGTCGGAGCAGACCACCCTCTTTCCGAGCGCCTTTGCATCTTGGATCGTTGTATTCCACCCTTCGGACAGCGATGGCTGGAGAACAAATGAACAAGCCCGCAGGAGATCGATTAGTTCTTGTCGTGTTACAGAAGCCAGAAAGTAGACATCGTTCCGGACTCCCTCAGCAGCTATGCTTTGGAGAAAGCTGGTGACAGTCTTGTTTGCCGGATCGCGATAATCCGCCGGAAGTCCCGTGACGACCAAGGGTATCGAAATCCCGCGCTCCTTGAGCCGCGCCAACGCCGGCGCAATAAGTGAGTGGTTCTTGTGTGCCCAGAACTGGTTGCTAATGAGGCCAAAGATACCCGGCAAGCGGTATTTCTCAAGAGTATCTCCCAGCGTTTCGGGAACTCCTTCCGCGGCAAGCAGCGAGGGAAAAGGCAAGACCCGCACTTTGCTTGCATGCTCTGGAAAAAGGTTTCCGAAATCCTCTGCCGAGCAATGGCTGGAGATCATGACTCTCTGGCAAAATCTCGCGATATTGCGGAAGACTTCTTCGCGAAGCGCAATTTCGTCGGTTGAGAAAAGGGAGGGCAGATGCAAATGCTGGAAGTCGGGGATCCAGCCAACGGCGGCATAGCCAGAAGGCGGAAGGCGCTCACGCCAAGGCAACACGACGTCGATCCCCACCAAGTGGTTTCCTGCCAACCAAGTCTTAGGATCCGGGCGATCACCCATGTCCAAGGCTGTGATTCCGCCGGGGACCGGAGTCGAAGGGTCCGCGCGAAGGAAAAAAACATCATGCTCTTGAAGCCCTTCGGCCGACGCGACTGCGGCCAAAACGGTGCGCGTGTATGTTCCTCCCGCCGTCCACTGCGGGCTGGAGGAGTCGAGTAAACCGATTTTCAATGCAAGTTGGTCCTTTGACTCACGCGTGGGTGGACTGACCACTCAAAACGTCTCGAATTCCATCTTTGAGGCTGATTGAGGGCGAGAACCCAAGACTGTGCAGCTTTCCGATGTCCGCCCTCCACCTCTCTGGGTCACAAGCACGTCGCTGCCCGCGGAATGTGACTTGGCATTCGCCGCACTCTTGGGCAATGGCCTCAGCCAAGAATTTCACGGATGTCTCAATGCCGGAAGCGACATTGAAAATGGCGCCGTCCGGTGATGCACTTTGCGCGAGGATTAATATTGCCCGGCTAACATCTTGAGCGTGGATGAAGTCGCGCGTTTCTTCGCCTGTGCCGTGGAGTTGGATGCGCCCGTCCTCAACCGCCTGGCGAGCCGACTCCCAGACCACTTGTCGTCTTAAACCAGCGCCGTAGGCGGAAAAGACGCGAGCTATAACAGTTTGCAGTCCGAACAACTGGCTCGCCTCCTCGCAGAGCATTTCCGCCATCCGTTTGTGGTGACCGTAAGGCGAGACAGGCCGGATCACCGCGGATTCGTGGACCGGCAGCTCCTCTGGCTGTCCATAAACCGCGGCACTGGAGAGATACATCAGGCGGGTCCGAGGCGCAGATTTCCGGCACTGGTGGATGAGCCACTCGGTCAGAACGACATGAGAGACAAAGTCATCGTGTGGATTATCCACAGAATCAGGCACAGATGCATTGCCTGCGCAGTGAATCACAACGTCGGGGGCGATGTCGGACAAAAGGGAGCCGAAAGAAGCATCAGGTAACGACATGACAATCGTCCGGATACCGCCCGACTCGTGAGGGTTACCGGATCCAACCGCATCTAACGAGGTAACGGCACAACCGGCCTCTCTGAAAGCTCGCGCTATTCCTGCTCCCAGAAACCCCGCACCGCCGATCACGAATGCTGATTTCAAGCAGGCACCTCCACGAGGGGCAGGCCAGCAATCAAAGCAGCTTCCTCTTGGAAGGAGGGAAACATCAGCTTTCCCTCCCGATCCCGAGCTTCACGGAAAGCACGCTGCACGTATCCCTCTTGGGCAGTCAGCTCTTTCAACGGCGGGTGCAACAAGTTGCTTTTGACAAAAAAAGCGTTGTTGGCAGCACTATTTGAACCAACAAAAAAATATCCCTTGGCCTTTCCCAAGCCAACTAGAGCAGCCAGCGATGCGCCGTAGTAGCTCCAGGAATAGTGCGCTTTTTGTCGAACAAACCCGGAATCATAAGGAACAGTCACCGATTTGGTGGGACCGAACAATGAGTTGTACTCCACGATAACAATTGCCGGCGTGACCACGTCAATGGCCTTCCACACCCAGTAGTCCATGCCGTCAATATCTACACTCAACAAACCGATATCGCCAGAAATGCCGTTCTCGCTGATGAGCCTGTTGATGTTGTCTACGCTCACGAAAGCACTCACTGCTTTCAATTGGTGTTTCCAATAAATTGGGTCGGATTTGATGGCGTCAACATGCTGTTGACTTCCATCCAACACTAATCCGGACCAGTTATGACCCTCAACCAACCACCGCGTGTTCGCCTCCTGATAGTTTTCCACTCCAAACTCGACAAATACCTTGTTGGGAATGCTAATATGCCGAAGAAGGTGTTGGATAATTCCGTCCTCACCCCACTGGGAAGATACCCCAAACTCAGCTTCCGAGATAATGTCCGCTGTTTTTTTTTGGTCCTGCAGCAGTTCGGTAACTTTGCCAAGAAGAGTGCGAACCTTGGGATCGGCACTAGCAAAGAATGGATTTGACGCGGCTTGAGTAGATTTCTGTTTGCTTTTTTTGAACATGATGGTTAGGATCAATTAAGGATCCGCTGTTATTAAATCTAAGATCTGCACAAGGGCGGCTGGCGAAAAAATAGATTACGACAGCGCCCGCAAATAAATAGAGGTGTCGCTGTTCACGTTAAAAGGGGCATCCAAGCAGTTGTCCTGTGGTAGATGGCGCCTGCTCTTTGGGACTTTCCTGATTGCGGTCCGCCACCATGCTCGGCTGCTTAACGCAGACCGTGCCAGGGTGCCAAATAAGCCGGCGGGAGACTTTAGGTTATTCTTTCCAAGAAACTGTTCCGCGAAACCCTGTTGCTCCTTAACAGCAACTTCTTCAGAAAACATTCTAGTGATTTGATCCAACAGATTCTTATCGGTGTTGGCATTGTCACGGGCCTTCACGCTTTCGGGAGCAGAATGTTCGATTTCCGACTGCATCTCGTAGGTGACATGGCAGCCTATCGATGCCGCATAAAAAAGATGTGAACCAACAGATGGCGAATGGATTCTTTTAGTGTGTTGGAGAATATGAAGCAAGCGCTCAAAAAACATTTCGTCGAAGATATGACCCGCGCTTAGCACCCGCAGCCCCTTGCGGAGAAATGCGGCATATCGTCCAAGTTGTATATCGCGCCAATACATACACACCGCAACTGGACCACTCTTGTCCTGCAACTTTGAGAGGAAGCTAGCGTAGGCCTCATCATCAGTCTTGGCTTCAACGTGGTGCGTAGAATGAGCCGGAAAAGCGAGCGTCTCTATAACCTTAGTTTTATTGCCGTTTTTCCCGCGTAACAAATAGAGCCACGGTGAAGCACCTTCAATCGGCTCCAACGAACTTCCGTTTTCATATGCTTTTCTTCGGTGTCGAGGAAAGCTGTAAACTCTTTTGAGTCCACAGTTGACCTCCGCCTGCCAAACGAACGACGAAGAAAGGCAAACCCCGTGTGGCACTATTAACGGTAGCGGCAGCTTCCAATGGGTGTAGTTTTTGATGATACGCGCGCTGCCATACCAAGAATTAGGCGCAAACAATTCGTTTTGCGACTCGGGATGCACGAAAAGATCTCTGTGAAGCGCATGCATTTCTCTCCAATACGATACTTACACAATAAGACAAACCAAGCACATCTAACCGGTGGTCTTTTCGATGAGAAACCATGTTAAATCATCTTGAGGAAAGTTTGGATCTTTGTGATAGGCAAAGCCATAGTCGACCAGCTTGCTGCCGGAGTGCCTTTCCATTAGTTCACCCGCAAAATCGCGCTTGAAGAGCCGTTCGGCATGGCCCCGGTAGCCGATTTTGACCGGTGTTGGGCTATAATACTCCGCGATGCAAATATACCGGGAGCTGGCTTTCACGATTAATTCGTACACTTGGTCCAGAACGTCCGGGTTGAGATGGATGAGAACACCCTTGATAAGAACCAAGGAGCTCGAGACTTCAGGGGTAAACTCCAGAATGGACTCATGATACACCTTAATAAATCCGTGTTTCTCCAGCTCTGTGGCTGCTTTCCGGTTGATCTCAACCCCAGAGAAAGACGCGTTGGGAAGAAGGTGTTGCAGAGCAAGTAAGTTGAGCCCTCTGTTGGCGCCCAACTCTAAAACACTGTTGATCCCTGAAGTGCGAGCAAGGATTTTGGCGAATAGCGCTGTATTGGACGCGATCCAACGTGCCTGCGTGTTCCGGTCCGTGTAGTCGTCACCGAACTCTCCTGCCCAAAATTCTTCCTGTGATGTTTGGTAGTTGTTCTTCATAAGTCAAAAGTGCTCACGTGAAAGCGGTGTGCCACGCGAAATCGCCGAATTGGTCGTGTGCCCCAGCACGTTTTGCAACTCGCTCACCGGTAGCCCATGCCCGGGCCGGATTGAGCGTACGTTCTCACGGGTGAATACGTCACCCGCTTGCATATCCTTTACGACGAACAACGAGCGTCTGAATACACGGCTGGCTTTCTCCTTTACCGTCATGTCGTAGCTGATGCGTCCTAAGGCCTTTTCCGCGGTGTGAACGGCGTCCACCATTGCGCGGAATTCTGCGGGTTCGAGCGAAAAAGCACCATCGGGGCCGCCATCGCTGCGACGCAGGGTGAGATGCTTCTCAATTATACACGCGCCAAGTGCTACAGCAGCCACTGGCACAGCAATGTCCAGAGTATGGTCGGAAAGTCCCACTGGGATACCAAAGGACTTTGCCAGATGTGGAATAGTGAGCAGGTTCATGTCCTCCGGGATGGACGGGTAGGCACTCGTACATTTTAGCAATGCGAGTTGGGAACAGCCAGCAACGCGCAACGTTTGCACGGCCTCGGAGATTTCCTCAAAAGTCGCCATGCCTGTGGACATGATCACGGGCTTGCCGGTGGCGGCGACTTTCTTGAGTAGCTCCGTATCGACCAACTCGAAGGAGGCAATTTTGTGCGCCGGGACATTCATCCCCTCAAGGAAATCCACCGCCGTGTCGTCGAATGGAGTGGAGAAGCAATGCAAACCCAGGCTCTCGGCTTCCTTCTTCAGCTCCGGTTGCCATTCCCATGGAGTGTATGCCTCGGCAAACAAGTCGTGGAGATTCTTGCCTTCCCACAACGTTCCCTTGCCAACCGTAAACTCGGGGCGACGGCAGTCGATCGTCAGGGTGTCGGCTGTGTAGGTCTGAAGCTTGATGGCATCCGCTCCGGCGTCTTTGGCCGCCCGCACAACTTCCAAAGCTTTCTCGAATGACTGCCCGTGATTGGCCGACAACTCTGCGATGATGTAGCAGGGTTGGCCTGCGCCGATGCGCCGACCGGATATTTGTATTTCAGCAGCCATTAGTAAGTTCGATGCAGCAAATATTGCTCTGCCGGCTGGCCTTTGACCATGGTGCCGGCGTCTTGGAGAAAGCCAGCGTCTTCAAAGGCGCGGACCGAAGCTTTGTTTGCGGGCTTGATCAAGGCACGGACCAGATCAACTCCAGATGAAGCAAAAATTCGACCGCAAGCAGAAAAAATGAGCTTCTTTCCGTAACCCTTACCTCTGGCATGCGGGGCAAGCGCGACAGAGATGGTTGCCTCCGAATCATGGCAGTCGAATCGCACAACGCCGATCTTTCCGAGCCTCCCATTTGTGGCAATCCAAAAGCTACACTGGGAATCCTGTAGCTTGGCGTGGAACCACTCCTTGTGCTGCACTAATGAAATAGGTGCGGAATTAAAAGAGTTAGCCCTGGTTGCAGGGTCGTTGGCCCACTCCCACAGCAACTCGCAATCTCCTTCGGTCACCGGACCCAACTCGAGATCCACGTCTTCCTGCA
>JBILDG010000297.1:0-2526 GCA_044352715.1 Chthoniobacterales bacterium
ACCAAGTGCGGAAGATTTATTCCCACCCGCAACCCTTCGGCCAATGCCGCCGCTGGTTGGCCGAGCATCTGCCGGCGGCGGAATGTGTCGAAGTCTCCAGCACGGCGCGGGCCGCGGAGATGGCGGCGCAAGAGGACGGCACCGCGGCGATTGCCGGCGGCATGGCGGGAGAGGAATTCGGGCTGCCCGTGCTGGCCCCGGCGATCCAGGACGCGACGAGCAATGTGACGCGCTTTTTTGTCATCGGCAAACAGGCCGCGCGGGCCTCGGGGCAGGACAAGACGTCGGTCATGTTTGCCGTCCAAGACCAGCCCGGCGCGCTGGCCAAGGCGCTGGAGCCGTTCGAGAAAGCGGGCATCAGCCTCACGCGCATCGAAAGCCGTCCGTCGAAACGCCGCCCGTGGGAATACTACTTTTTTGCCGATCTGGCGGGCCACGCGGAGGATCCGAAGGTGGCCCTGGCGCTGGCGGAGTTGTCCGGCGTCTGCGCTTTCACGCGGATTCTCGGCAGTTATCCGGACACGCCGGCGCTTTGACGCGCATTGTGCAACGGCCGCGCAAGTGGTAGATAGTCACGTTTCGCCGTGAAAACCGAAAAAGACCTCCTCCCCGACAAACGCTCGAAATTCCTGAAGGCCCTGAGCGCGCTCGAAATGGGCAACCACAATCTGGTGGTTTCGCTCCTCATGCCGCTCGTGGCCGAAGAGCCCGAATTTCTGGCCGGGCGCAAACTTCTCCGCGAGGCCGAGGTCAGCCGGACGCGGGGCAAATCGAGCTTTTTGAAATTTTCCGGCGGCGGGATGAGCTTGGGCAAAAGCAAGGCCCAGAAGCTCATCGAGTCGGGCGATTGGCAGGGAGCCTTGGCTGCGGCGGAGAAAGCGCTGGAAAATGATCCGACCAGTGCCGCGGGCAACAAAGACCTCTTCGATGCGGCCGAGTCGGTCGCGTCCAAAGAGCGCGAGAATCTCAAAAAGCTGCGAACCGACCACGACGCGGCGGCCGACGGAGAGGCCAAAACCGCTGCGGCCCGGCAACTTCAGGCGGCGCAAGATCGCGTTCGTACCTTCGAGGCCATCGCCCGCTTTGCCCTCGAGACGATCGCCCTCGACCAGAAAAACACGAAAGCCCGTCACGAGCTCGGTGATTACTTCATGCGGATCGAGGAATACGACGAAGCCTCGAAAGTTTTCGAAGAGATCACCCGCAAAACCCCGTCCGATCTCGATGCCCGCGACAAAGCCAAGGAAGCCGCCGCACGGCGCTCGATGAAACGCGGGGGCATCGAAAGCTCTTCTTTTGCCGACATGGTCAAACAGCGGCAGGCCGCCGGGGCCGACGAACAGGTCGTCACCGCGATCGAGTCGGTCGAAGAATTGGCGCGGATTGTTTACGACGCGCATGAAGCCGGCCAACCGGACCGCGAGACGGCGCGCAAGCTGGCCGACATTTATTTCAACCGCGAACAATACGAAAGCGCGGTCGAGTATTACCGTTATCTTTCGTCACTCGCCAACGACACCGATCCCGGCCTCCTGCGCAAGATCAGCGACTGCGAGGTGCGGCGGATCAACCGTGTCATTGCCGACAAAGAAAAAGAATTGGAATCCCTTTCGCCGGCAGATGAAGCGACCGGCGCGGTGCGGGCGGAGTTGGACGAATTGCGCCGCAACCGGGCCGAGCAAATGCTGGGCGAAGCACGCAAACGCGTCGAACGCAACCCGACCGACCTGCAATACCGCTTCGAACTGGGCGAGCAACTTCTGCTTGCCGGGCACTACCAGGAGGCCATTCCCGAACTGCAAAAAGCCCGGTCGAATCCCAACTCCCGCACCAAAGCGCTCAACATGCTCGGCAAATGCTACACCGAGCGCAACATGCTCGACCTGGCCGCGAAAACACTCAACGACGCGGCTTCGGAAATCCCGGGCATGGACGGCACGAAGAAGGACATCCTCTACAATCTGGGCCTTGTTTACGAACGCATGGGCGATACCGGGAAGTCGCTCGATTGCATGAAGCAGATCTACGAGGTCGATTACGGCTACCTCGACGTCGCCGCGCGCGTCGAAGCCTCCTACACCGCTTAGCGCCCGTTCCTCGGGGGCTTTCCTGTTATTTCATAGGCCCTCGCGCACGAGAAAGTCGCGCGGGGTAGTTACGAACATGCCGTAGACTTCGGAGCCGAGAAGCGAACCGAAGTCCCCGATGTCGAGAGTGAGGAGCACTTTGCTGCGGTCGGCCAGGGCGGAGATGAGGACGGGTTTGTCTTTGGAGGCGGTAAAGAGAAGCGGACGTTTCGTGGTCAGGGCGTCGGGCACCCATTCCAGTTTGGCGCGCAACGTCATCCAATGCGCGGTTGCACCGTCACCGAATTTGCCGACATTGCGGGCTACTTCGGCGCGGCAGTAGGACGAGGAGATCAAATGCCAACGGCGTTCTTTGGCGATCAATGTAATCAGTCGGGACAAAGATTTTTGCGAACCGCAGGCGGACAAAATTACGCTGCTGTCGAGGAATACCTTCACG
>JBILDG010000063.1:0-8733 GCA_044352715.1 Chthoniobacterales bacterium
TGGACCGATTTGACTGGACCAACGGGATAGGTTGCAAAATCCAAAATATGAACACCGACGTCGCCAAGGACGCCGCGGCTTCCATGCTTGGAGGACAGGCGCCAGAGCCACGTCGGGTTGGTTTTCCAATCGCCCCATGCATTCGAGGTCAGCCAACTTTGGCGGTAACTCGCTTCAATGTGAACGATTTCCCCGATCTCGCCAGAGGCAACAAGTCTCGCAGCCGCCTCAATAGCGGGTGCGTTGCGGTAGCTGAAATTGACCATGTTCACGACGCCTGCCTTGGCTGCAGCTCGGGCCATGCGTCGGGCATCTGGGTAATTGAGAGCCAACGGTTTCTCACACAGCACGTGTTTCCCCGACGCCAGCGCCTGCAAGGAGAGCGGCGCATGCAAATGATCCGGCGTCACAATGCTGACTGCATCCAAGGGCACATCACGGAGAAGTCGGGCAAAATCCGTAGAGACAACGGCCTCAGGTGCGTGGCGTTGCGCAAACGAACGTGCCCGCGCTTCGTCCACATCACAAACGGCGGCCATTTTTACGCCGGTGATTTTGTTGAAAGCCTCGGCGTGCATGTTGGCCATGCCGCCGGTTCCCACGATGGCGAGACGAATCATGGCTGGATGACGGCGCGATTTCTTTTTCATCAACGGAACCCCATTTTTGAGCGTTCTGATGCCTCCGGATCGACGGGCAACGGTTCAAGCGGTGCAGCATTGGGGCACGTGTCGGGAATACAAACGGTCGGTCGGGCCCATTTGACCGCGTTGGTAATGACGCGCTGGACACTGGGATCGTGGTAAGTCGGATAAGTTTCATGTCCGGGACGAAAATAAAAGATACGTCCGTGCCCGCGCTGCCATGTCGCTCCGCTGCGGAAGACCTCACCGCCGGTGAACCATGAGATAAAAATCAACTCATCCGGCGACGGAATGCCGAACGGTTCACCATACATCTCCTCGGAGGGGAGTTCGAAATACTCTCCCAAGCCTGCAGTAATCGGGTGATGCGGCGCAACGTTCCACACACGCTCCTTGTCGGTCGATTCCCGCCACTTGAGCGAACACGTTGTTCCCATCAAGCGTTTGAAGATTTTGGAGTAATGCCCCGAATGAAGGATAATCAACCCCATCCCCTCAAGAACGCGTCGCTGCACACGGTCAGCGATGGCATCCTCGACTTCGCCATGTGCCATATGCCCCCACCAGACGAGCACATCGGCAGCCGCCAACCGCTCCTCAGAAAGGCCATGCTCCGGTTGATCCAGCCAAGATGTTGTTACATCGATGTTCCCATCGGATCGCAGGAACTCTGCGATAGTTTCGTGAATTCCTCGTGGATAGATTTCGGCAACTTTGGAATCTTTCTTTTCGTGGCGAAATTCGTTCCAAACGGTAACGCGTAGAGCTGGCAATGTATTTTGAGTCGCTTTCATGTAGAGCAGTCCGGAGGCGGGTAGACAAAACGGACAGGGTGAGTACACAACCCGCAACCTTCATTTTGTTCAAACGATAAGTTTATGGTCCATGCAACAAACTTTGTTGCATCGACACATACATTTCTGCTGATTTCTCGAAATGCCGATTTTAGACAAACCACTCGAAGAACTTCGTTCATATCGCGGAATCAACCCCTGTCCGTCCGACTTCAACGAATACTGGGCGGAAGCGCTACGGGAACTCGACGGCACCGATCCGGAAGTCGAACTGATCCCGAACAAGGAGATTTCCCCGCCTCAAGCCGAAATCTTCGACCTTTGGTTCCGCGGTGTGGGTGGAGCGCGTATTTACGCCAAATATGCCAGGCCAAAAAATCGCCAAACGGCAGGCCCAGCCGTGCTGCAGTTCCACGGCTACTCCGGTTCAAGCGGTGACTGGTCCGACAAACTTGCCTTCACTGGACAGGGCATCTCGATCGCCGCGATGGACTGTCGTGGCCAGGGCGGACGCAGTGAAGACACAACACCGGTGCGCGGCAACACCCTTCATGGTCATTTCATCCGCGGTCTTGACGACTCCGCCGGGCAACTGCTGTTTCGGCGCATCTTTCTCGACACCGTGCAACTCGCGCGCGTTGTGATGGCCATGCCGGAAAACGATCCCGACCGCATAGGCACACAAGGTGGATCTCAGGGTGGCGCGCTCTCCGTCGCGTGTGCAGCTCTCGAACCACGCATTAGCCGTTGTTGCTCGATGTATCCGTTTCTTTCCGACTATCAACGCGTTTGGGAGATGGACTTGGCCAAAGACGCCTATGCGGAGTTGCGGACGTTCTTCCGGCTTTATGACCCTTTGCACAAGCGGGAGCGGGAAATTTTCAACCGGCTTGGTTACATCGATGTGAAAAACCTTGCACCGAGGATCAAAGCAATGGTGTTGATGGGACTGTCACTGATGGACCCTATTTGTCCACCGTCGACCCAGTTTGCTGTTTACAATGCCATCACCAGCGAAAAAGAGGCGGTTATTTATCCGGATTACGGCCACGAAAGTCTTCCAGGCTTCAACGACCGATCATTCGATTTTCTCGCGGGACTATAGCCAGGTCTTTACTCAGTCCGCTGGAAGTAGATTTCGTAAGTCTGCCCAGATGTGGCTTGGAAATATTGGCCGACCAAACGATCACCCTCGAGCTTCAGGTGATAGTTGCTGCCGGGGTAGTTTTCGCCCTGCAGTTTGACATAAAGTGTGGGAGCACCATTGTCCTCACCGACTTTCGCCTCGGCAACATGAACCGGTTGAGGGTTGTAATATTCGACTCGGGCAGAGCCGTCACGCTCGACCGCGAGAACGCGCAATTCATAGCCTCCGTCCGGGCGCACCCATGAACCGATCAGAGGAGAAGAGTTCTCCTGGCAGCCAGACAGAAATCCCAGAAAAGCCATACCAAAAATTAAGAAAAAGCATTTCACGGGCGCAGTAAAATAGGGCTCTGGAGGATTGGCAAGTGCTCAGGCTCCTCGCAGCAGAGGCAACTCACTGAACTTTTTTCCGAGAACGGCAGACGAGGGAGTTCTCAACCATTGATCAAGGATCGTCGCATAAACCGAGCGAAAATCCGTGCTGTGAATCAAATCACCACGATGCAAATCGGTCAGGCTGGGATGCTTTCCGATAAGACCTCCACGCAAGGCACCACCGAAAAGGAACAGTGGTGCCGCAGCGCCGTGATCTGTTCCGCCGCTCGCGTTCTCGGCCACCCGGCGGCCGAACTCGCTGAAAGTCAGTAGAAGCACACGATCGAAGTTTCCTTGCTCGCGCATGTCTCGGCAAAAAGCACCGACCGCTTGATCAAAGACAGCCAGTTGACGCTCGTGTGCGCCGGCTTGGTTTGCGTGAGTGTCAAACCCGCCGAGTGAGACATAATAGACTCGCGAGGACATGCCGCCGCCGATCAAGCGCGCAACCAATTCCAGACGGCTTCCGAGGGGGGTCGCGGGATAATCAGCCCCGCGGCGCGATTTGCGAAGGATATCCTGAACTTGGGATGAGGATGCCACGGCATCAAGCGCGGTGCGTTGGAGAAAGTCTGCCACATTCACGTCCGGATCAGACGCACCAAAAAGCATGTCGATGGATCCGCCGGACGGCGCGGATGCATCATCATCCTGCTCCATTGGCAGAGGATCCATACCATCCTGAAATTGATAGTCCTGCGGTGCGCCGATGGCGATAGATTGGCCGGAGGGCGACCGCAATGCCTGCGGCACCTGGTCCCCGATGGCGATGCCGGCACCGGAATCCTCACCGGCACAGGCCGCATCACAATAACGGCCGAGCCAGCCGTAGGGTTCGTTTTTGTCGGCGTCGCTCGCCGTGTGCCAAATCTCGGTGGCGCGGAAGTGTGAGCGGTTTGGATTCGGGTAGCCGACACCTTGCACGATGGAGGCATATCCATCTCCCTGCAACGCAGCGAGATTTTGCAGCGACGGATGAAGTCCGCAGTAGTTGTCGAGACGGATGACTTTGTCTGCAGCCACCGAGAGCCCCGGACGTGCCTTGAAGTAGGCGTCGTCGGCATAGGGAATTACTGTGTTAAGTCCGTCATTGCCCCCAGCCAATTGCATGACGACGAGAATAGTGTCGTCCTTACCGGTCACTGGCGTAAAGCTAGAGGCTGCTACGCCGTCCAGCGCTGCAAAGGTGCGGTTGACGAAAGACGGCACGGTTGGGGCGATGGCACCGCCAAGAATGACGGTGCGAAGAAACTTGCGGCGGGTGAAGAAGGGGTCGGTCATAGTCAGCACAGATTGTATTCAGGGCAGCCGAGCAGGACGACCGACGCCTCGCGCACCGTGTCATCTCCACAGGGAAAATTGCTCTCGGCAATGACCGATTCCAGCCGCCTACGCGTGACGGATCCAGCCGGGGCCGCGAGGAAAACTTTTTGCAAACGCTCAGCCAACGCGTCTTGGTCAGACCGCGTCTCGGGCGGGGCCACCCGAATCCAAGCAGCCTCGTCCATGGACTCCGCTTCGACCGGCAACGGTGGCGCCGCTGTGGCAAAGAGAATCGCCGTGTTGCTACGGCGGATAAGGGTTGCGCTGTTGATCCATGTCGTGCCGCCATCCCAGCCTTTGACGCTGGGTGGCATGAAAAGGTTCTGGCCGAGTTCAGACGCCAGCGGCAAAGCCAATTGCGGCGGCAGCAACTGACGACCGGTTTCGCGCGCCACCTGTATCATCCATTGCACGGGGCTTTTCACCTGCGAGGCGCGAGCCCTCAGCGAATAAAACTCCGGATGTGTGAATATCATCCGCAACAACTCGCGGGTGGAGAGGTCATTTCGGCGATAGTGTGCGGCCAATGATTTGATCAGATCCGTTCCCGGTTGCGGGTAGGCATAAAACTCCCACAACTTGGCCGCGAGGAACTCCGCACAGCGAGGTTGCGCACAAAGTATCTCGACGGTTTCCCGTGCGCCAAAATTACCGGATTTACCAAAGAGCTTTTTGCGACCGTCGTCAAAGCGGCGCGCAGTAAAGACCGCCTCGCAATTCTGGGGGTCGACACGCCATCCGGTGAACGAACGGGCAGCCTCGCGGATATCTTCCTCGGTGTAATGTCCCTCCCCCAGCGTGAAGAGCTCCATAACTTCCCGGGCGAAGTTTTCGTTGGGTGACTTGGCTTCGCTCTGGCGGCCGTCGAGCCAGATAAGCATCGCCGGATCAACAGCCATGGCATGGCAAAGATCCGCAAAAGGGCCGTCCGCCATTTGTCGCAACGTGTCGTTTTGTTTCCACATCGCATGCACAAAACGCACTTTGGTTTCACTCGTGGCGAAATGACCGTGCCAAAAAAGGGTGAGTTTTTCCCTAACCGAAGCAACGCTGGAACGCATTCGGTCCAACCACCAGTAACGCAAATCCCTCAACGCATCGCTTTCCGAGCGGCGAAGCATTCCAATTTCCCTGCGCGCCTCCTCGCTCAGGGCAACGCCTTTTTTACGCAGAAGCCTCTCTTTCGCCTGAACCTGGGGATCAGTCGCCGGCACCGGCCAGGCAGTCTGTTCCTCCGATTTCAGAAGGGAATCAACCGCCCCTTCCAGACTTTGCTTTGCCAAAGCATCCGCATCTTCGGGTAAACCGCCGAAAGCGGCCCTGCGCAAAAGATGGGCCGCCGCCTCGCTATTCCATTCAATTTTTCCGGAGGGAACCATTCCTTGGAATCAACCCTCCATCAGACACAAAGTTGCGGATTTATTTAGACCAACAGACATCCCTGGATGCCGGGCCCATGAACGCCTTGAATAAGTATGCCCTCCACGTCAGCCGTTTTTGAGGGGCCGGTCACCCAGATGATATTGGGATCATCAGGCATTGCATCAATGGCATCGCCGATGGAGCGATGAATAGATTCTTTACGCACGATGGCGATGTGCGTCCACGGCGCAAGTTCCGCCAAGCGATCCGGGCTGGAGGCATCAGTCAAAATGATAGTACCCGACTCAGCGATGGCTCCGGCGGCCGGCGTCAAAGCGGCGTCAATCTCGTTCACTTGGTCCCGCCGGTAAGCCGTCGTGACTTCCACAGCTTTGGAGAACAATGCCACCAAATCCGTCGACGCAGCGGGAATATACACTTTCTTGATCTGCTGGGCGGTGAGCCATGAAAGACACTCCTCGGTGGAGGTGAAGCACACGGTGCCAGCGGCTCGGGCCCGTTTGAGAAAGAGTTCGGAAGTTGTCCCCTCTCCCTCCAGCCACTGCGCATCAGCGACACCATGGGAGACCTCGGGCCGCTCAGCTCGCTGTGGCAAAGGGGCCAAAGCCGCCTTGATGTCGGCAAAGATTTTTTCGCGCGCAGCACTCATTTTCCGTTTTGTCCGTTACGCACAAGGCGAGTCTTCATCCATGAGCGGAACTTGCCACCTCGCCACTTCGGCAAAGTCCGTGTTTTCAACCAAGATCCCAGGTAAGGCACGGGCATTTTATCGAGCATCGGCACAAAATCTTTGACGGCTCCGAGTGTCATGGCCGATCGCCACACCAGCGGGTGACTTCCTAAGATGGCAAAACCTTCCATGGGAGGGGTTCCCGGCGAAGGAATGTGTTCTTCATGTGCGCGATTACGCAGGCGGAGGAGCAGGTCAGGAATGGGAATGTCCACGGGGCAAACTTCATTGCATGCGCCACAGAGGCTGGAGGCTTTGGGCAGGTCGGCCAACTCTTTGAACTTGTCACCCGCCAACAGCGGCGAGAGCACCGCACCCACTGGGCCGGGGTAGACGCTGCGATACGCATGGCCGGAAGCTTGGCGGTAAACGGGACATACATTGAGACAGGCTCCGCAACGGATGCAGCGGAGGATTTCTTTGCAATCCGAGGCAAGAACCTCGGTGCGTCGGTTGTCGACAAAGATCACGTGCATTTCCCGCGGACCTGAGGGCTGATCGCTGCGCGCGGGGCCGTTGATGAACTCCGTGTAAACCGTGAGTTGCTGCCCGGTAGCAGAGCGCCCGAGGAGATTGAGAAGCACAGCCAAGTCCGCATCGGTGGGGATGACTTTTTCAATGCCGACAATCGCGATATGAACACGTGTCGGGGCGAGGCAAAAGCGGGAGTTACCCTCGTTGGTGACAAGGACAATCCGACCAGACTCGGCGGAGACAAAATTTGCCCCCGTGATCCCTGCATCGGCACCCAAGTATTTGCCGCGCATGAATTGGCGGGCCCGGCGCGTGATCACCTCTGGATCATCGTTGTACTCACCCAACCCCTCGCGTTCGAAGCTGCGGGCGATATCGCCGCGCATTTTGTGGATGATCGGCTTGACGATGTGGCTCGGGTGGTCGCCGTCGATCTGGATGATATATTCACCGAGGTCGGTTTCGACAGATTCAATCCCTTCAGCCTGGAGGTGGTCGTTGAGATGAATCTCCTCGGAGACCATACTCTTCGATTTGACAACACGTCGGGCCCCGGTGGATTTGAGAATGTCAGAAACCGTGCGGCAAGCCTCCTCGGAAGTCACCGCGTAATGGACCTTGGCCCCGTGGCGCGTCAGGCTCTCCTCGGCTTGGGCCAGGTATTGGTCGAGATGCTCGATGGAATGCTGGCGGATGGCGCCGGCCAGTTTGCGCAAGGAATCGGCGTCCGCGTAATCCGCCCCGAGAATCGTGTAGCGTTTGCCGGTGCCAGCCGCGCTGTTGTCGTGAACGGCTTTTTGGACGACCGGCTCAAGACGTCTTGCGTAGGTGTCAACGAGTTGCTTGGCCATGATGGTGATGTTGGAGGGCGTCGCGGAGGATTTGGACAAAGTGAAGAATCTTCACCTCTTTGCCGTTACGGGCCGCCAAACCGGAAAGATGCATGAGACAGCTCATGTCGCCGGAAACAATGTAGTCCGGCTTGATCGCCTCGATGTTTTCGAGCTTGAGCTCACCCATCGATGAAGACACGTGGGGAAAACTGACCGAAAAAGTGCCACCGAAGCCACAGCACTGCTCCGGCTCTCCGAAGGGAACAATTTCGAGTCCGCGAATCGATCCCAGCAGCTGCAACACCGCTGGCCCGCTGGGGGTCCCTCGAGTGTGGCAGGCACGATGAAAAGCAATGCGGGCTTGAAACTCGCCCGGCCATTCCGTGATACCAAGGCCGTTGACAAGGTAGTCACCGAGTTCCCATGTGCGACCACCTACCTTTTCAATCGCCGCACGATCCGGTTCTTGCTCGAACTCCAACGATGCGCCATGGAACATCATCGCCGCGCAGGAGCCCGAGGGGACAACAATCGGCTTCTCCCCGGCGAAAACTTCCGCCGTGTGTCGCATAACTTTACGTGCAGCCGGCCATTGGCCGCAGTTGAAAGCGGGCTGACCGCAGCAAGTCTGATTCTCGGGAAACTCGACATCACAACCGGCGTGCTCAAGCACTTCCACCGTCGCGCGGGCGACATCGTCATAAAAGGCATCACACAAACACGTGGCCATCAACTGGACACTGCGTGCTTTCGGGCGGGCGGATAGGTTGATCATGAGGTTGGCAGTAATTTTTCGAAACGGGCGGCTTTCTCGTCCCACACGGAGGCGTCGCGTGGCTTGAACTCGGCGATTTCAAATGAGTCCCGGATGATCCCACGGGCCTCGGCAACCGTGGTTACCTCACCGCAGGCAATCATCTGCGCGGCAATGTTGCCCGCAGCCGTGGCCTCGGACGGCCCAGCCAGGACACGCAGGCCGCTCGCATCGGCGGTCATTTGATTTAGCAAGGCATTGCGCGAACCTCCCCCAA
>JBILDG010000298.1:0-2522 GCA_044352715.1 Chthoniobacterales bacterium
GGGTAGGGGGGAGAGCTGGCAGTTTTCAGTGTCCAGTTTTGGGTGAGTCAGAGAACCGATGAGATGGCGGCAGGGAGCGTGCGCGGGCCGTCGCCGCCGAGTGAGGCGTCGATTTCCTCGAGGCGGTGGATGAGGTCGATCACCTCGCGACGCGAGTAAGGTCCGCCGGCGGGGGAACAGAAATGAGTACGGCATCCGAAGGGGCGGCTTTCATAAACGAGGCATCGGGACGATTGAGGATCGAGTAGCGGACAAGCCCCATCTTCGCGCCGGGGGAGCGTCTTGCGTCCCGAGGCGCGCAGGGCTTTGGCGGCGACCAGCGCTTCGCCTTTGGTGAGGTAAGGCGTTTTGCCGGTGAGCTTGAAATGGCAGCACTCCGTGCGGAGTTGGCAGTCGCGTTCGATGGGCCGCTGCGCCAAGTCGCGGTAAATATCGCGCACGGCGTGCAGGGCCTCGATGTCCGTGAGACGTTGCCTCACGTCGGGTCAGTGGCAGCCGCAGCCACCGCCACCATGGCCGCCGCAGCAACCCTCATCCTCGTGCGAATGTGCATGATGCACATGGCCATGGGAGATTTCCTCGGGAGTGGCCGGGCGGACGTCACGGATGGTCACATCGAAGGTGAGGGTTTCGCCAGCCAGCGGGTGGTTGGCATCGACGGTGATTGTGTCGCCATAGACAGCAACCACAACGACGTTGTCGCTCCCGTGTTGGCTTTGCGCACGAAAGCGCATGCCGGGTTTGATCTCGGCGCCAGCCGGAAAGATGTCACGGGAGACTTCACCCATACGGCGATCGTCGCGCAGGCCGTAGGCTTCTACCGGTGGGACGACCACATTGAGCGAGTCTCCGGTCTGTTTGCCCTCGAGAGCTTTCTCCAGGCCCGGAATGATATGCGCATAGCCGTGGATGTAGCCGAGCGGGCCGGAGTCCTCGGAGGTATCAAGGACTTCGGCGCGGCTGTTGGTCAGTTTGTAGTCGAAAGAAACAACGTGGTCTTTGGTGATTTTCATTGGAAAAGTCTGCAATAGTTCAGTTTTCAGTATTCGGTGAGTTCGGGGGTTGAGTAAACGCGGTTGCTTCGGTGCAGGAAACAGTAAACTGAACATTCGCTGCGCGCCACTTTCTCAGTGGGTCGAAGGCGTGGTCCGCGCCCTGGCGTTTGGCTTCGAGAACAATATGCAAGAGACGCCCGAGGTCGCCGGAGGGCCATCCGTGTTGCTCGAACCAGCAAAGGTATTCTGCGGGAAGATCGTAAAGGGCGCGGCCTTTGAAGCGGCCGAACGGCATCTCCCATGAGCGCAGCTTTTCCCAGTCGGCAGCGGCGTTTTCGTGCACGCCAAATTATGGGTGCGCGTGCCCCGGTGTGCCAAGTGCAAGCGAGAGGATGGGATAAAATTGAGAAAAAAACTTGCGGGGCGGGGTGTAATGCCATACTAAGTATGGCATGAAAATGACCATGCACATAGACGAAGCCTTGCTTGAGAGAGTTATGGAGGCCCACGGGTGCGAAAGTAAAACTGAGGCCGTCGATATGGCGTTGCGGGAGATGGCTCGGAAGGCGGGCTTTCGGGCCATGGTGGCAGCACCGAGTCCGTTCACTGCAGCCGAGTTGAAGGCGGCGGTCGAGCCGTCCTACGACGTGGCGGCGCTGAGGGCGGCGGAGCCGAGGACGGTCTACAAAGCGGGTAAAAGTCATGGAAAGCGGAAGCGTCCTCGTTGACAGCAACGTCTATATCGGGTTGCTGCGGCGGGGGCTCGATCCGGTGGAGGTGCTCGGCGCGTGGGCTGGTTCGACCGATGTGGCCATCTGCGGAATGGTGCGTTTGGAGGTCGAACGGGGTCTGCGCGTCGAGCGAGTGCGGCGGCACATGAAGGCTTTCTTCGATGTATTGATCATGATCCCAACGGGAAATCCTGAGTGGACGAGGGCGGCCGAGTTGGCGTGGACGCTGGACCGGCGGGGAATCAGGCTGCCGTCGCAGGATTGCTTGATCGCCGCCTGCGCGGAGGCGGCGGGCTCCGCCGTGCTGACTGACGACCGACACTTCGATCATATTCCCGGGATCGAGGTGCTGCGTCCCTCCGACGAACTGTCTTGTTGGTAAGCTCTCGCGTGCTTTCAAAATCCATCGTCGGCTGGCGTTTCATGCCGGGACTGCTAACTCTTTGTCATGCCCGATTTTTTTGAAGACCCCTCGAACAGCCCGCACGACGATCTGCACTACCGGGAATACAAAATCTTGCTCCGCCCGGAGCGATTTACCACCCCACAGGCTTTCAAGGACTTCTGGCACGTGGTGAAGCGCGTGGCCAAGCAGTTTGATGTCAGGCTGGATGAGGCTGAGGATGCCTTTGCCAACCAAGTGCGCGAGGTCCTGTTTTTCGACACACCGAGTTTTGACCTCTACAACAACCATTTCATCGTGCGGATGCGGACGCTTTACCGCGAGGGGTGGCCCAGCGGAACGCCGGAGTTGACGGTGAAATTCCGGCATCCGGAATTCGACAAAGCGGCGTCG
>JBILDG010000299.1:0-2520 GCA_044352715.1 Chthoniobacterales bacterium
CCGTCGTGGAACGCGAAACGATCAAGGACAGCAAACGCGCCATCAAGCTCCACAAAGTCCTCTCCGACGACAAAACGCTCATCGCGACAGCGCTCAAAACAGCCGACGGCGAAGCCGCCCGCGACCTCGTGCGTAAAATCATGCGCACCCCCATTTTCGAGGAAATGGACAAACGCGCCCTCCTCGCCCGCGCCATCAAAGCGCGTCCGGAACTCCAGGAACTGCTCGAAGCCGGCGAAGACAAAGCCTCCACGACATCCGCTCCCGCCGCTCAAGCCCTCATCGTCTCCTGGGCCAGCCTCGAACGCCGGAAAAAAGATTACGACGAACTCGTCAACACACGCATCCCGGCCAACAGCCGCGACATCCAAGTCGCCCGCGAACAGGGCGACTTGCGCGAAAATGCCGGGTTCAAATTCGCCAAAGAGCAGCAAGGCGTGCTCCTGCGCCAGAAAGCCGAACTCGAACTCATGCTGGCCAACTGCCGCGGCACGAATTTCGAAAATCCCGACACTTCGCGCGTCAGCCTCGGCTCCACCGTGCGCCTGCGCGACAGCGCGACCGGCGCGGAGGAGGAATTGCATATCCTCGGCGCGTGGGACGGCAATTCGGCGAAAAACATCGTCTCCTATCTCGCCGCCGCTGCCACCTCCCTCATCGGCCATGCGGCCGGTGAAACAGTCCGTATGCCTTCCGAGACCGGCGAGCGCGATGTGACCATCGTCTCGATCGAACCTTTCAAAAATCTTGAAATTCTCTGATCGCAGCGACAAACCTGCCCAACTTTAAGCTCATTCATACGCTCTCTCATGTCATCAACCAGCATCACATCCGTCCGCGGCCGCGAAGTCATCGATTCGCGCGGCAACCCCACCGTTGAAGTCGAAGTAACCCTGCAAGGCGGCGCCACCGGGCGAGCCATCGTCCCCAGCGGCGCCAGCACCGGCGAGCATGAGGCCTGGGAATTGCGCGACGGCGAGGCCACGCGCTACCTCGGCAAAGGCGTCGGCAAAGCCGTGGCCAATGTGAACAAAGCCATCGCCGGAGCCATCACCGGGCTCGATGCTCTCGATCAGGTCGGCGTGGACCGCGTCATGCGCAAAGCCGACGGCACGGCCAACAAAAAGAAACTCGGGGCCAACGCCATCCTCGGTGCCTCCATGGCGACCGCGCACGCCGCCGCCGCCCAACTCGGCCAACCTCTCTTCAAATACCTCGGCGGACCCAATGCGAAAGTGCTTCCCGTGCCCATGATGAACATCGTCAACGGCGGCGCGCACTCGGACGCCCCGATCGACTTCCAGGAGTTCATGATCATGCCCCGCGGTCTTCCCACCTTCCGCGAGGCTCTGCGCTGCGGCGCCGAGATCTTCCACGCCCTCAAGTCCGTGCTCAAGGGCCGCGGTCTCAGCACCAGCGTCGGCGACGAAGGCGGTTTCGCCCCCAACTTTGCCTCCGCCGAGGATGCCCTCGACACCATCGCCACTGCTGTGAAGAAAGCTGGCTACAAGTTCGGCAAAGAAGTTTTCATCGCCCTTGATTGCGCTTCCAGCGAGTTCTACGACAAAACCAAGAAAGCTTACGTTTTCAAAAAGTCCGACAAATCTGTCCGCACCGCCGAAGAACTCGTCTCCTACTACAAGAAGCTCTGCGCCAAATACCCGATCATTTCGATCGAAGACGGCTGCGCCGAGAATGACTGGGCCGGTTGGAAAAAACTGACCGATGCCCTCGGCGACAAAGTCCAACTGGTCGGTGACGACCTCTTCGTCACCAATGTGGACTTCCTCCGCAAAGGCATCGACCAAGGCGTGGGCAACTCCATCCTCGTGAAAGTCAACCAGATCGGTTCACTCACCGAGACCCTCGACGCCATCGAACTCGCCCGCGAGAACCGCTACACCGCCGTTATCAGCCACCGCTCCGGCGAAACCGAAGACGTCACTATCGCCGACATCGCGGTCGCCACCAACGCCGGACAAATCAAGACCGGATCGCTTTCCCGCACCGACCGCATCGCCAAATACAATCAACTCCTGCGCATCGAGGAAATGCTCGGCGCGGACGCCGTGTATGGCGGCAAAATGCACACATGAACTTCTACGAGGAGGAAGAACAACCCGCCGTCCGGCGCCGTCGCCGGAACGAGCCGAACTTCTGGCACACGCTCAACCGCGTGGTCGGGGCCCTCGTGCTGCTCGGCATCTTCATCACCGTGGGCGTCGTGTTTTATCCGGTCTGGCAGCGCCAACAGGACATGCGCGCCGCACTCTCCACACTCGAGAGTGAACAGGCCGAAAAAACCGCCCTCCTCGAAAAATCCCAACGCGAAATCAATCTCCTCCGCAACGATCCCGAATACCTCGAAACCATCGCCCGCGACCGCCTCAACCTCATGAAGCCGGGCGAAACCATCTTCCGCGTGGAAATTCCGCGCCACCTTGCCACCAGTGTCCAACCTTGATTTTGACAACCTCGACGCCTCCGGGCTCGCGTCTCGCCTGACGCAGCTGCGGAGGT
>JBILDG010000064.1:0-8719 GCA_044352715.1 Chthoniobacterales bacterium
AGATTGAGCAGGAGCTTTCTGCTGCGGCGGGCGGGGAAGTCGTTGTGAGCTTCACGCCTCATTTGGTGCCGGTCACCCGCGGCATGATCTCGACCATCGTGGTCAAACCGAAGCCGGGCACAGATGCCCGGGTTGTCGAAGCCGCCTGGGCCAAAGCATACGCCGACCGTCCTTTTGTGCGGCGGGTGCCGTATTTGCCGGATTCGAAAAACGTGACGGGCACAAACTATGTCGATATCGCCGTTCGCGAGGATGCGCGAACGGGGCGTTTGTTGCTTTTCAGCGCCTTGGATAATCTGACCAAGGGGGCGGCAGGCCAAGCGGTGCAGGCTTTCAATATTTCCCAAGGTTGGGACGAAAAACTTGGACTCTGATGAGTGGAATCAAAGCGATCAAAGGCGGGGTGACGGCGGCGCGCGGCTTCCGGGCGGCGGCGATTTTTGCCGGTATCAAGGCATCCAACAAAAAGCGGGAGGATATGGCGTTGATCGCTTCCGAAGTGCCGGCGACGGCGGCGGGCGTTTTCACCACAAACCGCGTGAAAGCCGCTCCGGTGCGTGTTTCCCGGGCGCATCTGCGGTCGCTCCATGCTTGTGCCGTGCTGCTCAACAGCGGCAATGCCAACGCCTGCACGGGGCCCGATGGAATCATGGCCGCCAAATCGCTGGCGGGATCCGTGGCCGATGCCCTTGATTGCGGGATCGGCCGGGTGCTGGTTTGCTCGACGGGCCGCATCGGTGTTCCATTGCCGGTCGAAAAAATGGCGGCCCGCATTCCGGAACTCGCTGCCAAGCTGTCGGCCAAGAACGGCCATGCGGCGGCGCGCGCCATCATGACGAGCGACACTTTTCCGAAGGAATACGCGGTCGAGGTGCGGGGCTCGGGGGGTGTCTTTCGCGTCGGCGGCGTGGCCAAAGGTGCCGGCATGATCAATCCCAACATGGCCACGATGCTCTGCGTGGTGACGACCGATGCCAAGATCGCCAAAGGCGTTTTGCAGAATGTTTTGCACGTGGTGGCCGAGAAAACATTCAACCGCATCACCGTGGATGGCGACATGAGCACAAACGACACCGTGCTTGCGCTGGCCAATGGCCGCTCGGGCGGTGCCTCGCTCAAGCCCGGTTCGGCGGACCATGCTTTGTTTGTCGAAGCGCTCGAGGAGGTCTGTCTCAAACTGGCCCACATGATCGTGGAGGACGGGGAGGGAGTGTCGAAATTCGTCACGGTGCAAGTGCGCGGCGCATCGAGCTTGCAGGCGGCCCGTCGCGTGGCCGAGGCGATTGCCAACTCCACTTTGGTCAAATGCGCGTGGGCCGGGAACGATCCCAATTGGGGGCGCATCCTGGATGCGGCCGGTTATTGCGGGGTCCCAATCCGCGAGGAGTTGGTGGATATTTACTATGACGGCGTGGCGGCCGTGCGCGGGGGCATGGCTGCGCCGACCCCCAAAGAAAAACTGGTGGCGGCGGTCTCCCCGAAAAAATTCACCGTCACCGTCAATCTCCATCAGGGCAAAGCCTTCTACACGGTTTACACAACCGACCTGACCGAGAAATTTGTCGAACTGAATCTCAGCGAGTGACCATGAGTATGCACGATGCCTCCCTCCGCGCCGAAGCTCTCGTCGAGGCGCTTCCTTTCATCCAAAAATTCCGCGGTCAAACTTTCGTCATCAAATACGGCGGCAGTGCCATGGAAAACGAGGATGCTGTGGAGCGTCTGCTCCGGGATGTCGTTTTTCTCGAGGCGGTCGGCATCAATCCGGTGCTGGTGCACGGCGGCGGCAAGGCGATCAGCGCGCGCATGCGTGAGGCCGGCTTGACCGCCCGGTTTATCAACGGCCTCCGGGTCACCGACGCGCAATCGGTGCATATTGTCGAGGATGTGCTCGACCGCGTGGTCAATCCGCAGCTCGTCAAAACCATCGGAGAGTTTGGCGGCCGGGCCCTGGGGTTCAGTGGACGGGATGTGTTGCGCGCGGAAAAATTGCCGCCGGTGGATGATGGCAAGGGCGGCACGGAGGACATCGGCTATGTGGGTCGCGTGACGGCGGTCGAGACGGGGGCGATGGAAAAGGTGCTGCTGGAGGAACGTGTGCCGGTGGTTTCACCCGTGGCCAAGGCGGCGGATGGGCACACGCTGAACGTCAATGCCGACGAGGCGGCAGCCGCCATCGCCGGTGCATTGCGTTCGGCGAAATTGATTTTTTTGAGTGATGTGCCCGGGCTCATGCGCGACCGCGAGGACCCCGAGTCGTTGATTCCCTCGGTGCAAACGGCGCAGGTGGAGACGCTGATCCGCCAGAAAGTCATCGAGGGCGGGATGATTCCGAAAGTGCAGGGAGCGGTGGCCGCGCTGCGTCAAGGGGTGCAGAAAACACATATGATTGACGGACGGCTTCCGCATGCTTTGTTGTTGGAAATTTTTACCAATGAAGGTGTCGGCACTGAAATTGTGGCTTAGCGTTTGTTGCCTGCTCGCGCCGGTTGGCGTGGTGCAGGCCGAGTTCCGGGGGGCGTGGATTTCCACGGTCCACAATCTCGATTGGCCGTCGAAGGGGTCAACCCCGGCGCAGCAGAAGGCGGATTTGGTGCGCTTGCTCGATTCCGCGAAATCGTTGGGTCTGACCGATGTTTTTTTCCAAGTCCGTCCCGAAGGGGATGCATTTTACCGGTCGAGTCTGGAGCCGTGGAGCCGTTTTCTCACCGGCACGCAGGGCGAGGACCCCGGTTACGATCCCCTGGAGTTCTGTATTGCCGAAGCCGGCAAGCGGGGGATTCGCGTGCATGCGTGGTTCAATCCTTACCGTGCGGCGGTCAAAGCCGGTTCACCGATGGCCTCCAATCACATGGCGCGCCGCTACAGCCCTTATGCATACAAAATCGGCTCGGTGGTCTGCATGGATCCCGGTGCGCCGGAGGTCCAAGAGCACGTGGTCAAGGTGGTGACTGACGTTGCCCGGCGCTACGGTGTTGCCGGTATACATTTCGACGATTATTTTTACCCCTATCCGCCGTCCGGTGGAAAAGTGAGTTTTCCCGACAGCAAGACTTACCAGCGCTACCGGGCATCGGGTGGAAAGTTGGATCTGGCCGATTGGCGTCGCGACAATGTGAATCGCTTGGTGGCCCGCGTCTCCCAGCAAGTCAAAGCCGTGCGGCCGGGCATTGTTTTCGGCGTCAGTCCCTTCGGCATCTACACCAAGGGCCAGCCATCCACGGTCAAGGCCGGCCTCGACCAATACAACCAGATCTACGCCGATCCGCTCAAATGGATGCGCAGCGGATGGGTCGATTACATTGCCCCGCAGCTTTATTGGAAGGACAAGTCCCCGCAGTGTTTCACCGAACTGCTCAAATGGTGGCGCAACCCTTCGGTGAATCCCCGCGGTGTGCCGGTCTATCCCGGCATCGCGGCTTATCGCATGAGTGAACAAGGCTGGCCGGCGGAAGAGATCGTCCGGCAGGTCGCGCTTTCCCGCACGGTGGGAAGCGGTCCGTCGGGACATGTTTTCTTCCGCATCGCCACCATCGCCAACAACACGAAGGGTATCTCGTCGATGCTCAAGCGCGCGGGTTATTGATGCTTGGTCACTCCCCGCAGCAGGGCGAGGAACTTGGCCATGGTGGATAATCGGTAGCGTTTCTCCATGACGCGTAGCCCGTCGCGTTGCATTTTGCGGAGGAGAGTCTGGTAGATTGTTCCCATCATCACGGCCGGGCGCAGTGCTTTGCGGTCTTGGGACGGCAGGAGACGATCGGCTTCCCGGTATTGTTCCTCCGCGAGATTGGCGAATCTTTCGAGGTAACGTTGGCGGGTTGCGCTGCTTTCGGCAAAATTTCCGGGCGTGAGTCCGGCCTGGGCCAACTCGTCGAGGGGAAAATAAATCCTGTTGCGCTTCCGATCGGCGGCAGTGTCGCGGAGGATATTCGTGTATTGCAGGGCGCGTCCGAGCGCTTCGGCATAGGGAGATGAGTGTCCTTCGTGTGCGCCGAAAATCGCGAGGCAAAGCTGCCCGACCACGCCGGCGACACGGTGACAGTAGAGGTCAAGGTCCGCGCGGGTGGGCATGCGCACGGCGGGGTTAAGGTCGGTCTCCGTCCCGTCGAGGATTTCCAAAAAGAGCGACGCATTCCATGAGTGACGTTGGATCAAGTCGCGCAAGTTTTCCGGGAGTCCTTGCAAATCGGGGTCAAGAAATCCGCGTCGCCATACCTCGAGTGCGGCGCGGCGTTCCGTCATCGGGTAGTCGCCGCTGTCGGCCACGTCGTCGATGACACGGCAGAAAGCGTAAAAAGTTTCCAGGTCCCTCCGCCGCGACTTGGGCAAAAGACGGAAGGCGGGCACAAAGCTGGAACCACTGGCTTGGACAATGCGCTCAGCGTCGAGGTGCACCGGGGGCATCAACGCATTCATGCCGCGGCCACGGCCAGTTGACCATGGGACATCGAGAGCACACGGGTGGCTGTGCGAGCGGCCGGACCGTCCGGGCGGGCGCCCCAAATGACCGTGAGACCATTTTCTTCGATCGCACGGCGGGCGAGGGGAACGAGGACTTCCTCGGCACTGGGTGACTCGGCAATAAGGACCTGTGGACGGTGGATGATGGCACGGGCAAAGGCTGCGACGGCTTGGCGTGCTGGGGCCAAGTTGACGACGGTGGTGTCCGCGTCTTTTTCCAACCCGCAAAATTCGAGCGCGAGGAATGTTTGCTCGGCCTGCTCGGACTCGGTCAATCCGCCGGCTTTGATCAGGGGGAAGGCGATATTCTCAAGGACACTCAAAGAGGGGAGCAGCCCGCAGACCGGGAAAAGAAACCCGAAGTTGCGCTGCCGGAGCAAGTCTCGTTCGGCCTGGTTCATGGTCGTGGCGTTGGCGCCTTCAAGCCAGACTTCGCCCGCGTCCGGTTGCTCGAGAAGTCCCAGCAAATGCAGCAGCAAATTTTTGCCGCATCCTTCGGGGCCGCTGATGGCGTGGAACCGTCCGGCTTCGAACCCGGCAGTGATGCCCCGCACCACGGATGCCCCGGCCCGCCAGAGCGGGCGCCGGCATAGCAGGTTGCGGCAGTGGAGCAGGGGTGGGTTCATGATCGTTGCTGGCTGATTCTGCAAACAGCAGCGTGAAATTACAGGAAGAATCTGTTGCGCGGAAAGCGGGGCGAAGTCACGCTGTCGTCTCATGACGGTCGCCAACCAAATCACGCTTGCCCGGATTTTGATGATTCCGGTGTTTGTTGTTTTTGCGGTTTATTATGCGGCGAGCGTGCGCGACGGGCTGCCCGATGAATGGCTGCGATGGGGTGCGGTGGGTGCGTTTGTGTTTGCCGCGGCGAGTGACGCGATCGACGGTTGGGTGGCGCGCCATTTCAACCAGCGCAGCGCGCTGGGGGTGGTGTTGGATCCGATCGCCGACAAAGGACTGCTTCTCACGGCCATCATCACGCTCGGGCTATACCCTTGGCCGGTTAGTTTGCCGTTGTGGTTTCCGGTGCTCGTGATCGCCCGCGACGTGGTGATTCTGGTCGGTTGTGGATTGCTGAAATTTTTCACCGGCGATGTGGAGGTGCGTCCCAGCATGCTCGGCAAAATCGCCACCGCGCTGCAGATGGGGGCGGTGGCTTGGGTGCTGCTGCAGATCCCGTCCCAGCATTGGGTCGTGTGGGCGGCGGGGCTTTTCACGATGATGAGCGGGGTCGGCTATGTTTGGCGCGGCATGCACGCGATGGGCGGCGCCGCCAAAGCTTCCCGACCACTATGAAAAAAGCCGTCCTTGTCGGCCGACCGAATGTTGGCAAATCCGCCCTCTTCAACCGTCTGGCCGGACGGCGTATTTCGATCGTGCACGACCAACCCGGCGTGACGCGCGATCGCATCGAGGCGGTGTGCCGTCTGGGGAAGTCGCCTTTCGAGATCGTCGATACGGGCGGGATCGGGGCTTCACCCGATCCGGATTTTGCCGAGGCGACGCATCGCGCCGCCGATGCGGCTTTGGACGGGGCGGATGTGGTGCTTTTTGTTGTTGATGCCAAGGATGGTTTGTTGCCGCTGGATTCCGAATTGGCCGCCAAGCTGCGCCGTGCCTCGCGCTCCGTTGTGCTTGTGGTCAACAAACTCGACAATCCTAAGCACGACTTGTTGGAGGCGGAGTTTTTGCAGCTCGGTTTCACCCGTGTGGTCGGGGTGAGTGCCGTCCATGGACGCGGCACGGATGATTTGCTGGCCACCTTGGAGGAGGCTTTCGGGACGATGCCGTCGGAAGTGGAGCCACCCGAGGGGGCGATCCCGCCGAAAATCGTCATTCTCGGCCGCCCGAACGTGGGAAAGTCCTCGCTGACCAATGCGCTGCTGGGTTCTGAGCGCGCCATCGTCAGTGACATAGCCGGAACAACCCGTGATGCACTGCAGGTTCCATGCGAGTTGGGCGGGCACCCATATTTGCTTCTCGACACCGCGGGGATTCGCCATCGCTCGAGGCACAATACCTCGGTCGAGGTCTTCAGTGTGATGCGTTCGGAGGAAGCGATCCGCCTCGCCGATGTCTGTGTCTTGGTGATTGATGCCGTCGCGGGCGTGACTGAGCAGGACAAACGCATCGCCGGGCTCATTCAAAAGGCCCGCAAGGCCGTCGTTGTGGTTGTCAACAAAGCGGACCTTCTGCCGCCGGAGGCGGTGCACCGGGACGGCCTCAAAGAATCACTCGAAGCGTGGCAGTCGGCTTTGTTTTTTTTGCCGCACGCCCCGCTGGTTCTTCTCTCCGCGAAAACCGGCGATAATTTGCGCCGTTTGGGCACGGTGTTGGAAAAAGTGCGTCAACATGCCACCCGGAGAATCGGCACGGGGGAGTTGAACCGCATCATACGCGACACCCTCACGCTCCATCCGCCTCCGGCCAAAGGATCCCGGCGTTTGAAGATTTTTTACGCGACGCAACTGGAAGACACGAAGCCGCGCCCGTTTGCGCCGGTGAAATTTTTGCTGTTCGTAAATTCGCCGGGTCTGCTCACGCCGACCTACGAGACTTACCTCACCGCGCAATTGCGGCGGGTGAGAGAGTATCCCGGCTTGCCCCTTTTGCTGGAGCTGCGCGCCAGACCTGAATCCGCCCGGCGGACCCGTGGCGGTGGACGTGTGTCCCGGCGTCCTGCCCGCAAAAAATAACGGGCAACCGCTTTCTTGGCACGGGCGTTGCTGTTTCTGAGCGTGGGACGGTCAATTTTTCTTTGCGACAAAGATCGTTTTCCCTACCTTTTCACGTTCGCCCGTAATCCAACATATTGAAGCGACTATGAAGCAACCTGCACGCCAAGGACTGTACGACCCGCAATTCGAGCATGAATCTTGTGGCGTAGGGTTTGTCGTGAATATGAAGGGACGGAAGTCCCACGAAATCGTCGAGCAGGGGTTGCAAATCCTGGTGAATCTCGAGCACCGCGGGGCTTGCGGATTCGAGGAAAACACCGGCGACGGCGCAGGCATTCTCATCCAGATGCCCCACAAGTTTCTTGCGGCTGTGGCCAAGGAGGAACACATCAACCTGCCCGAGCCCGGCCAATATGGTGTGGCCATGGTTTTTCTGCCGCCGGACAAACAGCTCCGTCAGAAAATCGAAGAGCGTTTCGAGCAAGTCGTCCGGGCCGAGGGTCAGAAATTTCTCGGCTGGAGAACGGTCCCCACGGACAACTCAAGCCTCGGTGAAACGGCCAAGTCGGAAGAACCGGAAGTGCGGATGGCTTTTGTCGGCCGCGGATCCTCGGTCAAGGACGACTTGTCTTTCGAGCGCAAGCTCTACGTGATCCGGCACCGTATCTTCAACGAAGTCCGCTATGGTGGCGCCACGGGCGGCAGCTTTTTCTACATTCCAAGTTTCTCGTCCCGCACCATCGTTTTCAAAGGCATGCTGACCACCGCGCAAGTTGCGGAATATTATACAGACCTGTCGGACCCGCGCGTGGAGAGCGCGCTGGCGCTGGTGCATTCTCGCTTCAGCACGAATACTTTTCCCAGCTGGGACCGCGCGCATCCCTATCGCTATGTGGCCCACAACGGCGAGATCAACACCCTGCGCGGCAATGTCAATTGGATGCACGCCCGCGAGTCGCAGTTTGCGTCGCCCTTGTTCGGCGAGGACATGAAAAAGCTCAAGCCGGTCGTCCACCAAGACGGCAGCGACTCGGCCATGTTCGACAACTGCTTCGAATTCTTGGTGCTATCCGGGCGACCGCTTGCCCATGCGGCGGTGATGATGATTCCCGAGCCTTGGGCCAACCACAACGAGATGCCGGAGGATCGCAAAGATTTCTACGAATACCATTCCACGTTGATGGAGCCGTGGGATGGTCCCGCGGCCGTGGCTTTCACCGACGGCACGCAGATCGGCGCTGTCCTCGACCGCAACGGTCTTCGTCCCTGCCGTTATTACGTCACCAAAGATGACTTGGTCATCATGGCTTCCGAAGTGGGCGTGCTCGATATCGATCCCGAGAGGGTTGAGTCGAAGGGGCGCCTGCAGCCCGGGCGCATTTTTCTCATCGACACCGAGGAAGGCCGCATCATCTCCGATGACGAAATCAAAAGCAGCCTTGCCCAAACCGAGCCTTACGGCAACTGGCTCAAGGAAAATCTCGTCAAAATCGAGGATTTGCCGGACGGCAAAGAGCCCGCGCACCCGGATCATGACACGGTGACCACACGGCAATTCGCCTTCGGATACACGCAGG
>JBILDG010000065.1:0-8682 GCA_044352715.1 Chthoniobacterales bacterium
CAGGGTATTGAGCTTGTCGACTTGGATTTCGTTGTCGAAGTGGCCGATGTTGGCCACGACGGCTTGATCTTTCATCTTGGCCATGTGGTCGGCGGTGATGACGTCCTTGTTGCCGGTCGTCGTGATGTAGATGTCGCCGCGGCCGAGGGTGTCCTCGATCGTGGTGACTTCGAAACCTTCCATCGCGGCCTGCAGGGCGTTGATCGGGTCGATTTCGGTGACGATGACGCGCGCGCCTTGCCCACGGAGCGATTGGGCGGAGCCTTTGCCGACGTCGCCGTAACCGCAGACGACGGCGACTTTGCCGGAGATCATGACGTCGAGGGCGCGGTTGAGTCCGTCGACCAGCGAGTGACGGCAACCGTAAAGGTTGTCGAACTTCGACTTGGTGACCGAGTCGTTCACGTTGAAAGCGGGAACGAGGAGCTTGCCGAGTTCTTGGAGCTTGTAGAGACGATGAACGCCGGTGGTGGTCTCCTCGGAGACGCCTTTCCAGTCCTTGACCAACTCGTGGAAGATGTAGGGATTCTCGGCGTGGATTTTCTTGAGGAGGTCTTTGATGACTTTTTCCTCGTGGCTGCCGGACGGGGTATTGACCCAATCGTCGCCTTCTTCCAGCTCATAGCCTTTGTGAAGGAATAGGGTAACGTCCCCGCCGTCATCGACGACGAGCTGCGGGCCTTTGCCCTCGGGGCTGACGATGGCTTTCCATGTACAATCCCAATATTCCTCGAGCGTTTCACCTTTCCAAGCAAAGACGGGAATGCCGGCGGCGGCAATGGCCGCGGCGGCTTGGTCCTGCGTGGAAAATATGTTGCAGCTGGCCCAGCGGACGTCCGCGCCGAGATCGACAAGCGTCTCGATGAGAACGGCGGTCTGAATGGTCATGTGCAAGGAGCCGGTGACGCGGACATCCTTGAGCGGCTTTTCTTTTGCGTATTTTTCGCGAATGGCCATCAGGCCGGGCATTTCCTTCTCGGCGATTTCGATTTCTTTGCGGCCCCATTCGGCAAGGCTGATGTCGGCAACTTTGAAGTCGTTGGCGACTTTGGTTGGTGTGATGGTGGTGGTGCTCATGGTTTTTGAGTGATCGGAGTTTTAACGACTGGTGTTGTTGTTTCGGATGGAATTATTTCAACCCGGCCTTACGGCGGAGCTCCTTGGCTTTCGAGGAGTCCTCCCACGGAGCCCAGAGGAGGCCGGATTTGTGGCCGAAGTGGCCGTAGTTGGTGGTTTTGCCGTAGATCGGGCGGAGCAGGTTGAGTTGTTTGACGATGTCGGCGGGTTTGAAGCTGAAAGTGTCGAGCACGGCGCGCTCGAGTTTTTTCTCGCTGATTTTGCTGGTGCCGAAGGTGTCGATGGTGACGGAAACCGGTTTGGGATAGCCGATGGCGTAGGCGAACTGGATTTCGGCACGGTCGGCCAAGCCGGCGGCGACGATATTTTTGGCGACCCAGCGCCCCATGTAGGCGGCGCTGCGGTCCACTTTGCTGGGATCTTTGCCGCTGAAGGCGCCGCCGCCGTGGCGACCCATGCCGCCGTAGGTGTCGACGATGATTTTGCGACCGGTGAGACCGGCGTCACCTTGCGGTCCGCCGATGACAAAGTTGCCGGTGGGATTGACGAGAAACTCCGTTTTCTTGGTGAGGAGCTTGGCGGGCAGGACTTTTTTGATGAGCTGCTCGATGATGAATTTTTCGATGGCAGAGTGGGTGATGCCGGCCGCGTGCTGGGTTGAAACAACCACGGCCGTGATCTCGCGGGGCTTGCCATCCACGTAGCGGACGGAAACTTGGGATTTGGCGTCGGGACGCAACCAATCGACGCGTCCGCTTTTGCGGATCTTGGTGAGTTCGCGTCCGAGGCGGTGGGCGAACATGACGGGCGCGGGCATGAGTTCGGGCGTGTCCGTGCAAGCAAAGCCGAACATGAGGCCCTGGTCGCCGGCGCCTTGCTCGGCGGTCTTTTTGCCTTTGGCCTTGGTGGCGTCGACACCTTGGGCGATGTCTTGGCTCTGCTGGGTGATGGCTTTGGTGATGAAAACTTTGTCGGCGTGGAAGACATCATCGTCGTTCACATAGCCGATGCCACGGATGGCATCGCGGACGATGGTCTCGAAGTTCAGCTTCGCGTCGGTGGTGATTTCACCGGCGAGGACAACGATGTTGCTTTTGACGAGGGTCTCGCAAGCGACACGGCTGCGTTTGTCCTGCGCCAAACAGGCATCGAGCACGGCATCGGAGATGGTGTCGCAAACTTTGTCGGGGTGGCCTTCGCCGACCGACTCGGAGGAAAAAATATAGTCAGAGGTCATTGGAGTTGAGAGGTTAAACACAAGGAATTGATGGCTGTAATGGCCAACAAATCCGCGTGACGTATCAACGTATCATGATATTTTGATGCGTAGCAAAAGAAAAATGCAGAGCACGCTGAAAATCCTGAAACTACTCTCCGACCCGACACGGCTGCGGATTTTGCGCCTGTTGGGGGAGGAAGAACTGACGGTGGCGGAGTTGCAGCAGATTCTCGGGATGGGTCAATCGCGGACCAGTGCGCACCTGGCCCAACTCAAAGCCGAGGAGTTGGTGTCCGATCGTCGCGCGGGGAAGAACATCTACTATGCCCGTGCCGGCACGATGCCGGGGGCGGTGGCGGAATTGATCGCGAGAGGGGGCGAGGAATTGCCCGAGGCGACGCAAGATTCGGCGGCGCTCAAGCTGGTGCTGCGCAAGCGTCAGGACAAAGCCGTCACTTATTTCAACGAGTTGGCGGGAAAATTCGGCCGCACTTATGTGCCCGGGCGCTCGTGGAGGGCTTTAGCGCATGGTTTGCTGGGGCTGTTGCCGCCGATGGTGATCGCGGATCTGGGGGCGGGTGAGGGGACTTTGTCGCAGCTGCTGGCGCGGACCGCCAAAAAAGTCATCGCGATCGACAACTCGCCGGCCATGGTCGAGTTCGGCTCGAAGTTGGCGGCGGAGCACGGGATGAAAAATTTGGAATACCGGCTGGGCGAGATCGAGGAGCCGCCGATCAAAGCGGCCTCGGTTGATCTGGCTTTGTTCAGCCAGGCTCTGCATCACGCGGCCAGTCCCGGCAAAGCGTTGGTCGCGGCGCACAAAATCCTCAAGCCCGGCGGCCGCCTGATTGTGCTGGATCTTCTCAGTCACTCGTTCGAGCAGGCGCGCACGCTGTACGCGCACGTCTGGCTGGGTTTTTCCGAGGTCGAGTTGCTGCGCCTGATCGAAAAAGCGGGCTTCCGCGATGCCGGGGTTTCGGTGGTGAGTCGCGAGACGCGGGCGCCGCACTTTCAGACGGTGCTGGCCACTGCACGCAAATGAGGGGTCTTTCGGGATTCTGGCGCGAGAGCATCGGGCCGGCGTGCGGGGCGTTGCGGCTTTATTGGCCGGCGTTTGTCGGCCTGCAGGTTTTTTCGGCTCTGCTCGTCGTCGGCTACTATACGGGTGGGCCGGTGAAGTCGGTCGCGCATTGGCTGCTGGGCTGGAAAGAATCGGGCGGATTGCTGTTTGTGGTTGCGGCCAATATTTTCAGCGGCGTCGTGCTGCCGGAGGTGCTCAAAGCGCGCTTGCGTCCGCCGGGCCGCGCCATGCCGACGTGGGGGGATTGGCTGCATCTGGCGGGGCTGATGGCCATCTTCGGTGTGGCGGTGGATACGTTTTACCGGGTGCAGGGATGGTGGTTTGAGGGGTATTCCGGTGTCACGGCGGTCGCGCTCAAAATTCTGGTGGATCAATTCATCTATGCGCTTTTCTTTGCCATGCCGCTGGTGGTGGTGTGGTTTGCCTGGAAAGAGCACGGTTACCATCTCAGACCGACGCTGGCCTCGTTGCATCCATCCCTTTTCGTCAAACGGCTCGCGCCTTTGTTCGTGCCGAACGTGATTTTCTGGGTGCCCGCCCTGATCGCGCTTTATGCGTTGCCGACGGAATTGCAATTCCTGCTCTTTGTTTTCCTCAACGGCGCTTGGTGCCTGTTGATGGTTTTTATCGCCCGGGAGATGGCGGGCGAGACCGGATAACACATCAACCTCGGGCCAGGGGAAGATCCACGAACGGCACCTCGGGAGCGTCGCGCCAGAGCGATTCGAGATCGTAGAAAGCGCGCTTGTCGGGTTGGAAGACGTGGATGAGCACCCCGTGGTAATCGAGCACGACCCACTGGCTGGCGGGAAAACCGTCGGCGTGGGCGGTGAGCCCCAGGTCGTCGCGCAGTTTTTCGCGGATTTCGCTGCTGATGGCTTTGAGGTGCGGGTCGCTGGTGCCGGTGCAAATGACAAAAAAGTCCGCGAAGCTGGAAATTTTGCGCAGATCGAGAATGCGGATATTTTCGGCCTTTTTGTCGGAAGCCGCGCGGGCGGCGGCGAGAGCGATGGATTCGGAGTCTGGTATCACGCGTTGCGGTAGAGGCCTTTTAGCAAGATGTAACCGCACACGGTGTCGGTCGTCAAATAGCGTATGCTTTGACCGGCTGCGACGCGCGCGCGGATATCGGTCGAGGAGATGTCGACGTGGCGTCGGATGACCGTCCAGTCGCTCGGGATTTCGTGATGGGCGCGGTCGAGAATGACGACTTGCGCGTGTTGGCGAATTTCGTCGGGCTCGCGCCAAGTGTCGAATTTCGGCACGTTGTCCGCGCCGATGAGAAGAACGAACTCGTCACCGGCGTGGCGCGCCTTGAGTTCGCGCAAGGTCGCGACGGTGTAACTCGGCGGCGGACGATGCAGTTCGATGTCGCTGGCCGCGAAGCCGTCTTCGCCGGCAATGGCCCGCTGCACCATGCTTAGGCGATCTTGTGCGGTGGATGGCTTGGTCTCCGTCTTGTGCGGGGACATGTTGGCCGGAATGAAAATCACCCGGTCGAGCCCGAGTTCCTCGCGCGCCGCGCGGGCCAGGATGAGGTGCCCGTGATGGATGGGATCGAAACTGCCGCCGAAGATGCCGAGACGCATGGCGGAATGCTACGACGGGACGGGAGAAAGGTCGAAGCCGCATCTTGCCGCCTGCGCCGGATAGGGGAACACTCTGCTGATGCCCGCGCTCGAGCAAAAATTGAAAGAAGTCTTCGGCTACGACACGTTCCGTCCGCATCAGCGCGAGATCGCGGAATCTTTCCTGGCCGGACGCGACACCCTGGCCGTGCTTCCAACCGGTGCGGGCAAAAGCCTCTGTTACCAGCTTCCGGCGATTGTTCGTGAGGGACTGACGGTGGTGGTCTCGCCGCTCATCGCCTTGATGAAGGATCAAGTGGACCAGCTGACGGCCAGCGGGGTGGCGGCGACTTTCCTCAATTCCACGCTTGATTCGGCGGAGGCCAAAAAGCGTTTCGCCAAACTTTATGCGGGCGAATACCGCATGCTCTATCTCGCGCCCGAGCGGCTCATGTTGCCGGATTTCCTGCCCAAGCTGGCGGAGTGGGGGATGAAAGCACTGGCCGTGGACGAAGCCCATTGCATCAGCGAATGGGGCCACGACTTCCGGCCGGAATACCGGCGATTGCGCGAGGTGCGGGAGACCTTGACCGGTATTCCCCTGCTCGCCCTTACCGCCACGGCCACGCCGCGCGTGAGGGAAGACATCCGTGCGCAGCTCGAATTGTGCGACCCGCAGATTTTCATCGCGAGTTTCAACCGTCCGAATCTCACCTACCGCGTCGTGCCCAAAGCGAAAGCCGCTGCGCAGGTGGTCAAATACGTGAGCGAACGTCCGGGGGAGTCCGGCATCGTTTACGCCCAATCCCGCCGTGCGGCCGAGTCGCTGGCCACCGCTCTGCGCGATGAGGGGATCGCCGCGGCACCCTATCATGCCGGCTTGGATGGCGATGAACGCTCGCGCAACCAGGAAGCTTTCCTTCGCGACGACCTGCAAGTCGTCTGCGCCACCATCGCCTTCGGCATGGGGATCAACAAATCGAACGTCCGGTTTGTCATCCACGCCGATTTGCCGAAGAACGTGGAGAGCTATTACCAAGAGACCGGGCGCGCCGGGCGCGACGGTTTGCCGTCCGAGTGCCTCCTCCTCTACTCGCGCGGCGATGTGGTGAAGTATCTGCGCTTCTTCGAGGAGATCTCCGACCGGCAGGCGCGGAACGAGGCGCGGGTGCAATTGGAAAAGATGACCCATTTTGCCGAGGACGAGCGTTGCCGCCGTGTCGCGCTGCTCGGATATTTCGGGGAGCAATGGACTGTGGAGAACTGCGGGGCGTGCGACCAGTGTCTCGCGCCGCGCGAAAAATGGGACGCCACGACCGATGTGCAGAAGTTGCTCAGTTGCGTGGTGCGGCTTCGGCAAAAGAGCGGTTTCAGCACCGGTTTGCAGCATGCCGTCGAGGTGGTGACAGGTGGCAAGTCCGAAAAAATCCTGCGCTGGGGACACGACTCGGTGAGCACGCACGGTGTGGGGAGGGACCAACCGCGGGCTTATTGGGTCGATCTCGGCCGGCAATTGCTGCGCCTCGGCTTGCTCGAGGCCACGGAGGACAAATTTGCCACCATCAGCGTGTCGGAACGAGGTCTGGACGTGTTGCGCGACCGATCGCCCGTGCACCTGACCCGCCCGATGGTCATGCCCTCGCGGGACAAAAGCCCCGCCGGCCCGAGAAAGCGTCGTCCGCGCGCCGGCGAAGTGGAATGCGACGAGGGGCTGTTTGAGGTGCTGCGCAAACTGCGCGCCGAGTTGGCGCGTGTCCGCAACGTGCCGCCGTATGTTGTTTTCTCCGATGCCACGTTGCGTCACATGGCGCGGGACTATCCGCGCGACGAGGTTTCTTTGCTGCAGGTGGCCGGGGTGGGAGAGAGGAAGTTGTCCGATTACGGACAGGTTTTCCTCGCGGCGATCGGTGGCTGGTTGTCGACCAAACCGCGCCGGCAATTTTCTGAAATGTAGCAGTGGCGTCCCCACCGCCGGTCGTTCCAACGATTCGTCGCCGGGGACGGCGACGCTACAGGCTTTTCGCATCGACACCCAAGGGAGGATCTGGTTTCTGAACGCGCATGTCGAACGATGTCGGACAGCTTCTTTTGGTCGGGGTGCCGGGGACGGAATTGGATGTGGAGACGGCGGCTATGCTGCGGCGGGTGCAGCCCGGGGGATTCATTTTGTTCGGGCGTAATATTGCATCGCCCGTTCAGCTCCGTAAGCTCATCGATGATCTGCGCGATTTGTCCGAGGTCGAGCCGGTCATCACAATAGACCAGGAGGGAGGGCGTGTCTCGCGACTGCGTTTGATCGGGGAGGAACCACCCAATGCCCAACAACTGCGCGACAAAGGCGATCCGGCCTTGGTGCGCCGCCACGGGGAATTGACGGCGAAGTTGCTCAGGTTGTTCGGTTTCAACCTCGACCTGTGCCCTGTGCTCGATATTTCGTTCGATGACGAGGCGGACAACTCCTTGCGCGGGCGCTGCTACGGCAAGACGGCGGAGCAGGTGATACACCTTGCCGGGGAGTTCAACGACGCCATGCGTGGCGGCGGTATCCTCAGCTGCGGCAAACATTTTCCGGGTTACTCCATGGCGGGGGAAGATCCGCACCACGGATTTCCGGTGATCGAAAGATCCCGGGCCGAGATGGAGGCGAATGAATTGGCGGTCTTTCGTCACTTTGCGCCGACGGTGGACAGTATGATGATCGGGCACATCCATTATGCGGCCCTTGATTCCGAGGTGCGCCCGGCTTCGTTGTCGCCGGTGGTGATCAACAACCTGCTGCGTCAGGAAATGGGGTTCCGTGGTCTGGTGATGACCGACGATCTCGATATGGGCGCGATTTTGAACACAGTAACGTTTGAGGAAATGCTCGGGCTCGGGTTGGCGGCGGGCAATGACATGTTGATGATTTGTCATCGGGTGCACCTCCTGGAGGACGCGCGTGACGTTCTGCAAAAGCAGCCCCGGGATGTATTAGCTCAGGCGATGGAGCGCTTGGCAGCTTTCAAAGCCAAAATGTCGCCCGCGACGCGGTTCGATCTGGCGGAATTCGAGGCGATCAACCGTGAAATCTGGAACCTGCGGGTGGAAGTGCTCGGCGAGGAATCAGCCCGCGAGAAAAGCTTCGAAAACGGCAAGCGTTCGCCGGTGGAGCTTTATTGACGAAAGTTTTTGGGCGTTGAGCGATTTCGGGCTTGCTACGCCTTATTAGCCCAGCTTATAAGCCACCCCCGCCGCGAGTCTGGCTTGCGGCATTTTTATTTCATGAACCTGTTGCTGCCAATCGCCGCCGATATTCCTTTGTATGCAGACAACCTGCTGCTGGAAGTCGAGTGGCTGACGAATTCTATTTTCGTCTCGCTGATTGTGGTGGCCGTCGTGCTTTTTTTCGCCCGCAAAGCGACCAAGGACGTCAAGCTCGTGCCGGAGGGACCGCAGAATGCTTTCGAAGCCGTTGTCGAGACCCTCTATGACACGGTGGAAGAAATCGTGGGACACCACATGGTGGGCAAGGTGTTCGCGCTGCTGGCCACGCTTTTCCTCTTCATCCTCACGGCAAACTGGTTTGCGTTGCTTCCCGGGGTGGGATCGATCGGATTTGGCGAAAAAACCGGTTTTCTCACTGTCCCCAACATCGAAGTGCCTTTGTTCCGTCCGACCACGGCGGACTTGAATATGACCCTCGCCATGGCGTTGGTTTTCACAGTTTTGTGGCTCTACTGGTCCATCCAAGAATTGGG
>JBILDG010000066.1:0-8613 GCA_044352715.1 Chthoniobacterales bacterium
CCCCACCCGCTCCGGGTCATTTTGTCGGTGATGACAAAATCGTGACAAATTCGTATCTAAAGCAGCTCTATGCGAATCCTTGGCCCGCGAATATCCATGACAAAATCTCGGGCTTTTTATTGCCGTCAAACTGCGGCTTGAGAGTTTGGAGGCAGGATCGCAAACCACGCCTCGGCCTGTTCCTCGGTGGCCAGTTCCCGGTAGTGCCGGAAAATGATGCCCGGTGAATTTCCCGCCTCAAGGGACACTTCGTTGGCGTTCTTGATCTTGGCGATGCGGTAGCTGATGAACGAGTGGCGCAGCACGTTGTGCGGCCATGCGATGCCCAGTCGCCGTGAAAGATCTGTCACCTTGCGGTAAGTTTCCGCGCTCGGCACGACCAGGCCTTGCCCCGCGTGCGGCAGCAACCAGGCGCGCAGATTTTCGCTGATCGGCACAATGCGGCGCGAAGCCGTCTTGGCTTGGCCCGCGCGGATCGTGATGAGCCGGCGTGGGAGATCGACCGCGCTCCATTCGATGCGCGTGATCTCCGCTGCGCGCAAACCGGCAAAGGCTCCCAGCGCGATGAACGGGATCAGTTCCGCCGGGGCCGCCTCCAAGATCCGGTTCATCTGCCCGGGGGTGAAGATTTCCGTCTCGGTGTCGCCCACCCGCACTTTCGGAACCGCTTCAGCTGCGGTTTGTTCGTTTTTTGGAAGGTAGCAGCGGGACTTGGCCCATGAGAAAAAGGTGCGGATTGAAGTGAGCGAGGAATTGCGGGTTCGCGGTGCGGCACCGATCTTGCGCAGCCATTGGTCGATGTGGCTGCTCTTGACCTGCTGGATCGGCCCGGGGAAGCATTCCTTGAAGCGGTTGATGTCGCTGCGCAACTGTGCGTGGTAGCGCGAACTGACGCCATCCTGCTTCTTGGCTTCAAGAAACTCTTGGGCCGCATCGGCAATGCAAACTTCTGTTTGCACGCCCTTGGTGCGTTCGAGGTACTCGCTGACCGAAGCCAGCAACGAACCTCCGCTGAGCAGTCGTTTGCAATGCGCGTATTCCTCCACGGCCGCGATGAACGGAACACCGAGAGAGCGCAGGATGTTTCGGGCAACCAGATACGCTTCACGGTCATGCACCGACAGATCGACCATCTGGGGGCGACCCGCGGAGATTTGCTCGGCCATAAGCCGGGCTTCGGTCTTCGCGGTTTTGCAATCGCTGAAACTCCGCCTCACACGCCGTCCATCACGGTGGCAGGTGACAAGAAAGCGCTCCCTTCCGTTGACCGTGGTCCGGTAGATCGGCACGCTAACCGACCCGTGTTTGACTTCGAAGACCGGTCTCTTGGTTCGCCGCTTTCCAAGACGGCGCGATGAAAGATGTCCCATGTCATCGCGACCGATGTCAAAAAGCAGGCGCTGGAAAACGTCCTCCATGCCCGTAGCCTGCCAATCGCCCAGCGCGGAGTTCCATCACGTGAGCAGGTGCATGGAGGGTGCGACCAAGACACCGGTGCTCCAAGCTAAAGGCTGTGCTGCCCGGGCACGGTTCTGGGTCATTCGAACTCGTCCGGGAACTCGTCTGGAGCGCTTTTCCATATTTCACTGACCCGAACTCGTCCTAGCTTCTCGTCCCCCCTAAAGGGGGGAGACGAGAAAGACGAGTTCGCCACGGGGGCTTCCAAACTCGTCCTCGAGGACGAGAAAGACGAGAAAGACGAGTTCGCGTTTAGCGCCGCTTTTTGGCTTTCCGGCGAACCACGGGTTTGGCCAAGGGCACCTCCTCCAAGATCGAGCCCTTGGCTATTTTGTGTTCCAGAAACGCCTCGGCGATCGCGGGCAATCCACGAAGGACCTGTCCTCCCCGTCCCTCACCGTCGACCCGGACCAGAAGCCCCTCTGCCTCCGCATTGTCGCACATGGCACGGTAAAGGTCCTTTTGCCATCCCCGGTCGAGAAACAGCTTCTTGATCTGGTCAGCCGAGAGCAGTCCGTATCTCGGCTCGGTCTTGTAGCCAATCGGGAAGATGGCCATGAACTCATCCATGTCCGGCCCGCTACGCTGGTGGGCAACAAGCTTCGTCAGCTCGGAACCGCCTGCGGCCTTAAACTCCTCCATGCTCGCCTCCCGCCAGCAAATGCCAACCGACCCGTGCGCAATGACCTTGGTGTAAGCCGGGGTGACCAAGTCCTCCTCGGTCCATCGCAGTCGTTTGCCTCTTTTGCCTGCCCGCAACTCAAAGTAGTCGTGCGAACCGAGAGACCGTATGGCGAGCGCCCCCCTCGCCCAGTTAGCCCATTCGGCCGACCCTGAGCCGATGTAGGCGAAATCTCCTGCCTGCCAAGCCGGCCTCTCCGTTCCAGTCGCGGGCTTGTTTGTGTGATGCACAAGCACCAGCCCGCATCCCGCGCGGTGCAGCACGGGATTGAGACTGTTGCGCAGAAAGATCGACACGTCTTTTTGCTGATTTGCATCGGCACCGAGGTAGGCCAGCGCTGGATCGATGACCACGAGGTCGAAGCTCTCCTGTTCGAGCAGGGGTTTGAGCACCTGCTCGCAGAATTCCGGACCCGTTCTGGTGTCTTCCCACACCGTTTTAATCACACTCCCATGGCAGTCTTCCGCGGAGAGGGATAATCCCTTCATGATGCCTTCACGGAACTCGGCCATGTCTCCGAGATCATTTTCTGCCTGCACGATGAGGACGCGCAGGGCATGGGCTGGCACGATGCCGAAGGCCTCCCTCCCCAGACTCCAGAGCACGGCACACTGGAGAGCGAACGAGCTTTTGCCGATGCCGGTTGGACCAACCAAGAGAATGGCCCCTCCCCGGCAAAGGAAGCGGTGTTTGAGCAATTCGTTCGGATCGTTATCCGGCGGAAGAGGCAGGTCGTAGAAATCAAGCAGTGCCGGCGGAGGCGCGACTTCTTTCTCTACCCCGTCAGGATCAGGAATTGCGTTTTCGTTCAGCATGGCAACGCCGCCGGGTTGAAGTAGAAAACAGTCTGTCGCCTTTGACCCAGACCGGGCTCACGGCGCATCCCGTCAGGCATGCGAACCATTTGGCAACGCGTCCAAGTGGACGGGTCGGCCCCGATGCTCACCGCGTAGCGCATGAACTTATGCCACCCGCTCTCGGCGTCCCCCTGCGTGTAAAACCACCCGTGCAAAGACTTGCCTCCGCTATGGACAACCAACACCAACGGACTGAACGAGTTGAGATGCCAGAGCCGCGCTGCCTGCGCATCATCTCCACGGCCATCATCGAACTCGACGGCCAGAAAACGCCGCGCACCCGTGTTTTCGAGCGTTCGCGGCGAAAGTTGGCTGTCGCTCTTGCGCCGTCCCTCCTTGGCCGTCATGGGGCTTGGCACAATGAGTGACAATTTGGATAGCCTGCCGCGCCACTCCTCGCGCGCTCTGGTTCCTGCCTTGTTGTTGCGCCAACCGCAGCAGAGCAGCGGATTTCCCGGAAAAAGCAGATCGATCAACATCTCCGTGTGCGCAATTGCGTCATCAAAACGCAACGGTGACAGCTCCCACAGGTCGAACAAACCCGGAGCATCCGGGGCATCGACGATACTTTCAATCCGCTCCCCGCTCGGCTTGGGCCATTGGCTGATCTCGGAGCCTTTGGCGGCAATTCCCCGACCTGGGACAGGCTTCCTCCGACTCGACCCCGGTCGCGAGTTGCGGATGGCATCGGGAATCTCATGCGGCTCCAAAAAGCGGCCGCAACCGGATGCAGCATCGGCGATGAGACCGGCCATTTCCTGCTCCTGACATCCGGCGCGATGCAGCGCCGCGGCGCATTTGAAGAGCCACGCATGCACGCCCGCTCCTGCTGACGGACATGCCGCGAGCACGTCAGACAGCCCACGAGGTAGGTTGGTAATTTTGATCATGGTGATGGTTGGTTCAGTGGCTGACTGCTCCCGCTCCGATGGCCAGCCGGGCGAATTGCTCCAGCCATCGGCCGTTCTCGTCGGAAATCGGCGTTACCCTCGCCGCCAGCCAGCCGTTGCGGCTCGCATCGGCAAAGCCGTCCTAGGCCAAGATGGCGACAAGACTGTCGCCCTCGCAACTCAAGGCGGCCGCTCCTCGCTCAGGCACATCCCGCTCCAGTTGCTCGATGATCTGCGCGTAGACACCCAGCCGTCTGGCCGTTGCCTGCACCTCGCAGTCGTCGTGGCAGAATTTGACCCGTGCGCCGGTTCTCAGCCTCAGCCCTCCTTTGACAAAGGGGCTATTCATGAGCGCCCTCCTTGGTCGGTCGGTCGGTCGCTCGAATTCCCAGCGGCGGGTTGGCTTCGGCCGGCCTGCCGCCATCTTTTTGGAGTTGGGCCTCTCATCGTCCTGCCTCCTTTGGCGAAACCCCGTAGCGGGCCTGTAGCGCCGACTTCACCACCTCCACGTCGAAGAGGTGCAGCCGCGGCGACACCTCCAAGAAGGGTATGGCCCGTTGGGCGATCAGATCGTCCAGGAATCTGGGTGACATGGAGAGAAGGCGCGCCAGTTCGCGTTTCTTCACCAACTGCGGTTCAATGTGTGTATTGCTCATACACCAGCTCGCACCGTGTCAAATTGCGCGGGACAAAGTGCCCGAGGCGCGTCCTCCAGTCATTGCGCAATGACAGGAACTGGCCGGATGATCACGGCAACTTCCCCCCCCCCTGCTCCGAGAGGCCGAATGGCTCAAGGCATCCCTGCCGACAGCTTGCCCAACAGAGGGACTTTGTTGTTCCGGAACAACAAAGTCCATTTCATCGCACCGCGCCTCGTCTAGCACTTGCCCCGGAGCGGTTGCAGGGCGCGCACGGCACGATTGATAGCCGTCCGACTGGCGATCGTGGACACCACGATTTGTCGAGCTTGCTCCTGTGACGACTTCCGCTTTAGGCGGGCCCGAGAGCAGTTTGTTGGGTCAACTCTTTAGATAAGCCCCAACATTTCGCAACGGAAGCTGACTCAGGGCGCCCTCAAGCCCAAAGAATTTATCATTACGTAATGATAAATTCACAGAGATTCACCCCTTCCAAGATTTCAGCTAGTTAGAGGGAATTTGTCGTTGCGCAACGATAAATTCATCCTGAAACGGGGGCTTCGGGCCCCGCGGCCTCAATTCGACCCGAAGCACCCACGGCGTCCTCTGGGAATTCGTCATTGCGCAATGATAAATTGCTCGAACGGCAAACACGTGGCCCAACAGCGTGAGTTTGTCGTTACGTAACGACAAAGTCGCCCCGCGCGAAATCTGTCCGCAGGTCTTTAGCCCCTCAGAAAAAGAACCTTTGTCATTGCGCAATGACAAAGTCCAAGACGTCACACGCTGGCCGGCCGGTTTCAACGAAAGGAATGTGCCGATCCTCCTTAGCAAAAGCGCAGACTGCGACAGCACCTACAACCGTGTGAATTTGTTGGTACGTACCAACAATATAGACCGTTCTCATATCGATCGCCAAAGGACGCTCCAACAGAGTAACTTTGTCATTCCGAAATGACAAAGTCCCCCTCCGCGATACCCAAAGCTTTTCAGAGAACGACTGCCTCCAAGTTGGGTCCAGCGGCTAGGTTAGGACCGCGGGAGATTATCGTTGCGCAACGATAGACTCTACCCCACCAGGAAAGGATACACCGCCAGATCAGACCTTTTTTCCACTCATCCAGCCATACCCGCCAAAGTCCCGACGCTGGAACGCCAGCCAGTCCAAAACCTCTTTCTCCGAGAACCGCACCAACTCGCCGACTTTGATGTCGGGCAGGCCCATCTTCCGTAACCGGTCGATGTGGCGCCGGGAGCAGCCCAAGAAATCTGCCAATTCCTGCGTGGTCATCAGCGCCCGCTTTTCCGGGGCCTCCTGTCGTGTGTGGTCGTTTGTCTTCACGCCATGGCGCACGGTGTCAACGATCTGACGCATCCTGTCGTTCGCTGTCGCAGATCGCAGCTGGAAATCCACTTTTTCCACTCCTTCCGAGCCACCCGTAAGCCGCGGCCTGTTTGCGCGTAGTAGCCTCGTTATCAGCGTTTTGCTACTTTCGGGTATGGGAGGGATGCCCCCGAAAAAAGTGTAAAGCTGAAAAACGTTTTCTCATGGGATTTAACTGGGGGACTACCTACCCTTGGACGCCATCGGTCGCCATAAAAGATTGCTTACCGCGCAACTCCGCTCTTTCTCACACGGGCGTTGGCTTCGGCGACTTCGCGGAGTTGGTAAGAACGCGCGTTTTCGGCGGTGATGTTGTAGTCCGCATTCTGGCTGGGCAGCTCGAAGACCCACAGCGCGGCCAGCGGGACGGGCGACTCTTCGATGATCCGCAACATGCGGCGGAATTCCTCCTCCACCTCCGGACCCGTGCCCGGCACGCCGAATTCGCCGCTGAAGAGCGGCTCATCGCGTGTGTTCTCACCGATTGCGATTTCTCGGCGGCGGCCCACGCCTGCCAAAACAAAACCACCGTTCCCGACGGCGACCTGCGCGCGACCGTTGAAGCCATCGTCCGCAACGTGATCCGGGCGCAGTCATGAGCCTCGGGCTTCTCGAGACCCCTTTTCTCGGGGTGACGGCGCTGGCGTGCGATGCCGCGCTCAAGTCGGCCCGCGTCACCCTCCTCGGCCTCGAACCCATGGGCACCGAAGTTATCCTCTCGCGCTTCTCCGGCGACCCCGGGGCGGTGCGCGCCGCGATCGAAGCCGCGACTGAGCGTGTGCGGCAACTCGGATCCAAGGTGGTTTCCACGACCATTCTGGATGCGCCGGACCCCGAGCTCGCCGCGGCCACCGAGGCTGCCCACCGATCATCCCGACAACCTCGCCACCATGAAAACACCACCCGCCGCCCTCGGCATCCTCGAAACCCAAGGCCTCACCGCCATCCTCCACGCCACAGACGCCATGCTCAAAGCCGCCAATGTCGAACTGGTCGGTAAAGAGAAAATCGGCGCCGCTTATGTCGCAATCATCATCAAAGGCGATGTGGCCGCCGTGCAGGCCGCTCTCGACGCCGGCGCGCAATCCGTGGGCGATCGCGGCAAACTCATCGCCGCCGAGATCATCTCACGCCCGCACGAGGACCTGCTCCGCTTGCTGCCGTCATGACAAAAGCGGCAATCCTCGTCGCACACCTAACGCCCCAACGAAACGCTACGCCCAGATCATCGAAGTCCGCTCCGAAAAACTCGTCGAATACAAAAGACTCCACGCGGCCGTATGGCCGGACGTGCTCAAGCAAATCAGCCAGTCCAATATCCGCAACTACTCGATCTTTTTGCGGCAATTACCCGACGGGCATTTTTATCTCTTCAGTTACTTCGAATACGTCGGATCGGACTTCGCGGGCGATATGGCCGCGATGGCTGCGGACAAGCGCATTCAGGAATGGTGCACACTCTGCAAACCCTGCCAGCAACCGTTGCCCGATGTAGATATCAATAGCGGCGATTGGTGGGCGGATGCAGAAGAGGTTTTCCACGTTGACTAGATGTGAAGTTTAGGAAGATATGTGCTGCCGGCCACTCCGGATACCGTGGTGAAATTTGCTTTCATTCCATCCGGAAGACCTCTTGCAGAGGCGTCCATATCTCACCGGACCGGGCCGCGGCGGGCAGCGGAATCTGGCACGGATCGGTTTCACGCCACCACTTCTGTGTGACCGGATCGTTCGCAACTGCCTTCATGTCGGCGTCAAAATCGCGGCCCCTGTATTCAAAGTAAGAGAAAAGCCAAAGCCTCCCTTCGTTTTCACACTCATAAATCGAATAGTTGTGGATATTGCTTTCTTTGAGCCTCCGGGTCACCTCGGGCCAAGGGTTGGCGTGCAATTCGCGGTAATACTCCGCCCGGTCGGGACGGAGTTCGGTGACCATGGCAAAACGCCGGGGCTCCGGCGGCGTGCATCCCACGGCGGCAAACATGACCAGCGGACATAGCCAGGCGAGACAGCGGTGTTTCATCATCATTTTCATTTGTTTTCCGGATTGTTGTCCCCGGGAGGCGCGGCGCCCTGATGTGCTGCGATCCGGGCTGCCGCCTCGGGGTGCGCCTCCCTCCAATCGCGGGTTTTTTCCGCGGAGGGCGAACGAAAGAGGATGTAAATGGTGACGGCGGCAACCATGACCAGCACGGAGAGAAACTTGTAGTTCATCAGCCCCGGGGATCCTTTGATCCGCAGCGGAGTCAAAGGCGAGTCCCACACCAGCTGCAGGTTTTCCGCGGTGTTCGTGTTGCGGCCGAGGAGCGACGCGGTGACGAGTATCACGATACAGATTCCGCAAAGCACTCCCGCGGCGTGCATGAAGAGCATGCTCCATCCCGTCTGTGCTTTGAACAGATCGAGCGCGAAGACCACCATCCCCATGCCGAAGCCGGACCACAGGGTGATCGCCGCGGCCTTGGCGGTGGCACGCTTCCAGAAAATACCGACCACGAAGACCGCGGTGATCGGCGGGGCAAGGTAGCAAATCATCGAGGCAATCGCCCCGTAAATGGAATCGAATTTCCCGATGATGGGAGACCAGATGATGGCCAGAATCACGCCCGTGATCGTGGCCGCCCGCCCCACGTGGACGAGCTTCTTGTCCGGGGTTTCCGGCTTGAAGCGTTTGTAGAGATCGAAGGCAAAGAGCGTGGCAATG
>JBILDG010000067.1:0-8461 GCA_044352715.1 Chthoniobacterales bacterium
CGGAGAACGCTTGGCAGACTTTGTTGCGATTTCCCGGTTCGACTTTTTGGTTTTTGGATTTCCCTGTATTGGGCTTAATCGTTCACGAAACTTAAGAGCGCAGTGCGATGGTGGTTGCGCGGAATTCGCCCGTGAGTTCCAGTCGCAGCAATTTCCCTCTCAGGCTGCTCTGGAGCCCGGACTTTGCCGGCCAGGTTTCCTCGATTTGCCAGCCGCTTTTGTTGAGCGGGATCTCGACCGACTTTGGAAACGGTTTGCCAAAGGTGTGGGCGACGAGCAGGGCACGCTTGCCGTTTTTCGCGGTGCGCAGCACGGCCTGCCAGCCTTGCGGATGCCGCCAACTTTTCCCGGTCTCGCCGTGGAAGGTGGAGTGGCCGTCGCGGATGATTGGGTAGACGCGGCGGTAGAGTTCCATGGCGGACACCGCAACTTTCCACTGCGCGGGTGAAAGGTCGTGGAGCTCTCCCGAAAGGCACAGGCGGCCGAGAAAACAGGCGGCAAGCGAGTAGGCGAGGCGTTGGGCAGAATCGGCCTTGCGGAGGACGGCCCAGATCTGCGATTGGCGCGGCAGGATGAGGCGCTGGAGGTTGGCGGCGATGATCGGGATTTCGCGGGTCTCGTGCGCATCGGAAAACGATCCCATCGCGCAGAGGTCCATCATCGAGGGTTCAAGCCGGTGTCCGCCTGACGAGCAGTTCTCGATGACAAGCTCGGGAATCTCTTCGCGCAGCTTACGGAAGAATTTCTGCATCCCTTCGAGGTGTTGCCGCAGCCCTTCGCCGGGCGACTCCGCGCCATCGACGCCGAAGCCGATGGTGTCGTTGTAATCGACTTTGAGATAACCAAAACCATTGTCGCGCAGGAGGCGGATGACCTTCTGGGTGAGATAAGCGAAAGTGAACGGGTCGCGAAAATCCCAAAAGCGACGGCTGCCGACCTGCAGAACGCGGCCGTCGCGATGGAGATGATGATCGGTGAGCTCAAAGGCTTTTGACCCCGGATTGCAGACCTCGAACTCAAACCAGATGCCGGGTATCAGCCCGTGGTCGCGGATCGCCTTGCAGGTGGCGGCGAGGCCATCGGGAAAGGCTTTGCGGTTGATGATCCAGTCGCCGTTTTGCTGGATGCCTCCATCAGGTCGTTCGGCCCAGCCATCATCGATAACAAGATATTTCGCCGGCGTGCCATGGAGGCGTTTGGCCAAAGCCAGAAGATTTTCCTGGGTCGGATTGCCCCAGCTGGTGCACCACTCGTTCACCACGATGGGCAGCTCATTTTCGATCTTCGGGAGCGCGGCCAGCGGGCGTGCTTGCGCAGAGGTGAGGCGCTGGGCCAGTTGATCGAGGCCTCCGTGGATGCAGGCGAGCGTCGCGGGCGGAGTCTCGTAGGAATTACCTGGCTGGAGCGTTTTGCACCAATGGCCGAATTCGCGGTCAGCCTGACCGCCGGAGAGCGCGACGAAGTCATCCCTGCGAAAAACTTCCATCTGCCACGACCCCGGACAGGCGAGTTGCGCGCCCCACAGCACGCCGGACTCGCGATCCTCCAGCGCGACAAAAGGGAAAAAACCACGCACCGGCATCGAGCCGACCTGGCCGAAGCGTTCGCAGGCGATGCCATGACCGTTCCACGAACGTTCCAGCTGGAGTTGCTCAATGCTTTGCGTGTCGAGCCGCCCCTCGGCGCTCCAACTCGAGCGGTTGCGGTGCACCAGCAGACGGTTCGGCGCATCGTCGGGGGCATAGGGCGTCATGCCGCCGAGCGAGAAGCTGCTGAGCATTTCGAGGGTGACGGGGCTTTTGCCCGTGTTGCGAACGCGGACGTGGCTTGAGAAGATGGGCGTGTTTCCTTGCCAGGAAAGTTGATGTTCGCAACGCAGCCCCGAAGGGTGTTTGAGCGTGGTGACAACGCCGGTGCGGCCGTTCTTCTGGTGAACCTTCTGGCCGATGAATTCGAGAACAGCCGTCGAGCGCCCCGCCCGCAGCGTGCGGCCTTGGGAAAAGGATCCACCGTAGTTGTCCTCCATGCACTTGAGCTGCACGAGCGAATCGAGCGCCCAGGCGCGCACCGGCTGCCACATTGCCGGCAGTCCCACGATTTCCACATCCGGCGGCAGGAACTCGCGGTGTTTCACCGGCGCGAGCGACTTAGGATGAAGCGAGAGCTGCGGCGCGCCCTTGCCCTCGGCGGGGGCGTCGAATCTTACGACCGTGTCGCCGACAGTGAATTTGGAGAGGAGTTTGGGCATGATTTAGTGCGCGTTGGTTGGAGGCCGAGATCACCTAGCCGTAAAAATTCAGAATTGAAGTTGGCCACTGTTTGGATGTGCTTGGTGTGTGAAAAGATAAAACACAAAACACGCGAGCCACACGGCTCACCAAACAGTGACCGAGGAATTTATTGAGCTAAAGACAGCCGGGGAGTCGATTCGAATCGGGTTTACCGACCAAAAAATCAGCGGGCGAGCCGGGCTGGCGACCTTCTGCGGGTTCTTGCACTGGCACCAGTTCGGGGCGCTGCTGGCCAGAGTTCTGCCGCGGCGAGATGGCCCGAGGCGCCAGGGATGTGGTGGCCGGCCGGCCCTCTCGAGTCAGGACGTGGCGCTGGGGTTTATCACCGGCATCCTCGGCGGGGCCCAGCGCTTGACCCATGTGGCCTTTTTGCGGGCCGACCCGATGCTGCGGCAACTTTTGGCCGTGGCCGACCTCGCCAGCCAATCCACCTTGTCGCGCTTTTTCGGCATCTTCCGGCACGCGGGGATCAACCAGCAGGCCTTCGTGCCGCTGTGGAACTGGGCCATGATGCGTTTGCCTTCGTTGCGCGGGGGCTACAGTCTGGATCTGGACAGCACGCGGCTCTTGCACGAGGACGGGCATCAGGAGGGCGTGGCCGTGGGCTACACGCGCCTGGGCAACAAGCCCTGCCTGCATCCACTGTTGGCGGTTCTGGAGGAGGCGAAGCTGGTCGTCGGGTTCTGGCTGCGGGCGGGCAACAGCGCCTGCGCCAACAATGTGGTGGCCTTCACCCTGGAGTTGCTGGCCAATCTGCCGCGGCATATCCGCCTGCGTTTGGTGCGGGCCGATTCGGGGTTTTGCGTCGACTCATGGCTGGCGGTGTTGGAAAGCCAGAACCTGCGCTACATTGTCGTGGCCCGGTTGCTGCGGCCGCTGAAGAACCTCTGCCGCAAGGAAATGATCTGGCGGGCCACCGAAGTGCCGGGCACCGAAGTGGCCGAGGTCTGGCACGAGGAACACGGCTGGAACAAGAAGCGCCGCATCATCTTGATCCGCCACCTGGTGGCCGAAAAGAAGCGTCCCGGGGGCAAGGTGCTCATCGATGTCCCCGGTGAAGTTCCCCCGATTTAGTGGACAGGCAGGGTGCAGAGGATCCAGAAAGGACATCCACCATGCCCAAGACCCATCCGACCTACGACAGCGGCTTCCGTCAGGAAGCCGTCAATCTCCTTATCTGGAGGCGGTGGCGGCCGAACTGGGAGTCTCAGCCAACTCGCTACGCACCTGGTCAGCGACATTTGACGGCTCCGCCGCCCTGCGGGCCGCACTGCGTGCGCTCAACCTGCGCTCTGCTCCGGTTCTTACCTCCTGACCCGCGAGGGCTGGCTTTATCTGGTCGTCGTTCTCGATCTGTTCTCGCGTTGCATCCTGGGCTGGAAACTGGCCGAGACGATGGAAAGCGGCCTGATCACCGCCGCCTTGCGCCGCGCCTTCGACACCGGACTGGTCGCACCGCGGGCCATCTTCCACTCCGATCGCGGCAGCCAATACAGCTCCGGCCCCACCCGTCGACTGCTCAAGCGTCTGGGCTGGCAGCAAAGCATGAGTGCCGTTGGTTATTGCTACGACAACGCTTTTGCCGAAAGCCTCTTTGCTTCGATCAAAAGCGAACTGCTCCCCGAAGAAGGTATCTTCCAATCCAAGTCCGAGGCCCACACCGCCATCTTCGATTACCTCGAATGCTTCTACAACCGTCGTCGCCTCCACAGCGCCCTCGATTACCAGCCACCGCAAAACTTACTCACTCGCTACTTCCAAAATCAACAACCCAAACTAAACTATACTGAGCGTCATAAGTAATTGCGTATTGTGATCTGGCCGTTAGGCTGGCGGGATGAAAGCTCTACGCATCTCCGACGCCGAATCCATGAACCCCGGCTGCATCCGGGATTGATCGGGCATCCGCGGGTGGTCTTCACCCCGCACGTTGGCGGCGGCACTGTCGAGAGCCGCAAGGAAGCGCGTCTCACCTGCGCACGCAACGTGGCAGCCGCCCTGCGGGGGGAGGATCCGCCAAATGCGATCAATCAGCCCGGATTGCGACGCATCGCGGGTCTACCTGTCTGATTCGCCGCTTTGCAAGTGTTCACCAACGGCCACGGCGCAATTTCCATCAGGAATGTCCGCGCCATCCTTGCCGGTTGGCCGCTCACGCATTTTCTCGCGGATACCCCGGGCATCACCGCCTACCGGGTTAGTTTCGTCATCAAGCCGACGGCGGTTCTGCTCGGCCTCTTCCTGCTCCGCGGCCTCCGCGAGCCGCAACGCTCCACCCAACCCACCCTCACCCGCGCCTTCCGCACCATCCGCCAACTCGTCGCCGCCCAAGGCGCCAGTTTCCTCGGGCGCGGGGGATGAGATGGCCACAGCAGCACATTTTGCACGTTTATCGGCCTGTCTTGCCCCATTTCCCTCGCCTCGAGTATAGGAGATAGCCCCAACTTCATTCGCCCCGCTGGTCACCTCGGCACCTCCTTCTCAAAAATGGCCAACTCGCCCTCGGTGCGAACCCACCGGAAGCCACGCTCGAGCAACTCGCGCACGACTGCCGTGTCGGCGTCCTCGCTCACATAGGCGTCGGGATACTTGGGCTCCGCCGTCAGCGCCCGCACGGCCTCGGCCGACACGCAGGCATACTCATACCCGCGCCGGCGCGAGGCGAACACCTCGGCAAAGGCGCGGGCCAACTGGTAGGCGTCGCGTTCGTTCATGGCCACGCCTCCTCGGCCGCCATCGCCTCCTCGCGAGCGCGGGCCTCCCAGTATTCGGCCTCGGCTTGGGCGATGGCCTCCCACTTGTCCATTTCAACGCGAAGGCTCTCCACCTGCGCAACCGTGCGAACAAGCGCGTGTCCGTGATCTTGGTCATAGCACTGCGGATCACCCTGGCATCCGCAGACCTTGCACTCGGCACAGATGCAGCGATCCACATCCTTGCCGCACACCTCGCACTGCTGATCATCATCCCACGGCGTGCCACTGCACCCCGGCGGGTAACTCCATCCGAAGATTCCGCTCATAGCTGTCAGTTCAGGCTGAGATTGAGCTTCGAGTCGTCGCGGCCCGAGTGGACGCGCTTAGTCGACTGCACCTTGCGCACTTGGGCCATGAGCATTTCCTCGGTCACGCGCCAGTTCTGCGGATCAGGATCGACCGACGCCGCCTCGATCGCATTGAGGCACACATTGAGCAGATCGCCGCCCGAGAGTCCGTGCGCCGCCATGGCAATCCCACGAAGCGTCTGCGGCACGCGGTCGGGATTTGGCAGGTGGAGCCGCAGGATTTGCTCGCGCATGGCCGTGTCGGGCAGGCGGAACTCAATGTGTCGGGCAATGCGGCGAAGCATGGCCTCGTCGTAATTGCCAAACAGGTTGGTCGTCATCACCACCACGCCGCCGAACCGGTCGAGTTCCTGCATCAGCGTGTTGCGGTTCTGGTTGATCGACGTGGAGCAGGATTCTCCGGTGGAGACGCGCTTGGACAGGAGCGAGTCGGCCTCGTCGAAGAACAGCACCGCATCGGCTTCGCGAGCTTGGCGGAAAGCCACAACGATGTGCTTGGCCGTGTCGCCGAGGTATTTGCTCACGATCGCGCTGTAGTCCACCTGATACAGCGGCTTGCCCAGTTGCAGGGCGAGGCCCAGCGCGGCGCGCGTCTTCCCTGTCCCCGGCGGGCCGTAGAAGTTGAGGATGCATCGGCCGCTCATCGGGCGGATCGTGCTTAGCTTCCACACCTCCTCCATCTGCTCGGCCATGGCCAGGCTGCGCAGGGCGGTGGCGATGTCGCTCCTCGCCTCCTCGTGGAGCACGAGCTTATCGAGTTCGTGCCGCGACTCGGGCACTACCAGCAGCCCAACCTCGGGCGTCTGGGTCTCCCGCGCACGGCGGCGGGGGTTGCGGTGGTCGTCTTGGGGCAACTGCTCATCGCCCATCATTTCGTTGTCAGGCATCTTTCGGGTTTCCTTTCTTTTTGTGTTGGCGCGACCCATATCTGCGCGACTTGCGTAGTATAGGACGCGGAAAATGAGCGGGTTCGATCATGTCGGCGGTGGCCAGTTCCTGCGGCCGCAGCACACCGTGCGGCCAATAGAGCGGCGTGATCACTCCGCGGTCGATGTTCCACTCCACAATCACATAAATCGTGTCGTCGCCGTCCCACTTGGGGGCAATGCGCACACGGTCACCGGCTTGGTAGTTGGGCATGTTCATAGTCCTTGGCCTCTCGCAGGCAGCCGCGCTGAGTCCATCCGATTTTTTTTCACCATTTTTCGGGCCGTGCTTGGGATGGATTTGAGTGAAGGAGTGGAGAACTCCGAAAAGCCTCGTTTATCAGCCGTATGGGATCGTTTTGCCACCGCGCGGGGTGGTGAGGGATAGCCGCACTTGCACACATGAGTTTGGTGAGATAACCTTCCCATATGGCCGTCATTGATGCTGCTCGTCAGTTGACTACTCCCGAGAAACTCGCATTGCTCGAGACCCTGTGGAGCGAGTTGGCCGTGGATGATACGCAGGTGGTGTCGCCGGCTTGGCATAAGGAAGCTCTGGCACAAACGCGGGCCGACTTTGAAGCCGGACGAGCCAAGTTTTCGGAGTGGAGTGAGGTTAAAGAGCGACTGAGCCGCGAGCTTTCGAGCAAGTGAAGGTGTTAGTCCTTTCCTCCGCCGAGGATGATCTTCGCGCTGGATTCGAGTTTTACGAGCGTCGGCAAGCCGGCATCGGCACTTACTTTCTTGAATGCATCTCCAGAGACATCGACGCCCTTGAAGTCGAGGTCGGTATCCACCGCACTGAGGATGGATATCATCGGCGCTTAAGCGACCGATTTCCATTTGCCATCTACTACACGGTGGAGACAGATGCAGTGCGGGTCTGGCGGGTGTTGGATCTCAGGCGTGATCCGGTGTGGCTCCGGCAAGAGCTGCGCAAATAGCACAATCTTCCTCATGCCACGGCCCCCATGTCGTAGGCGCTTTCCAGATCGGCCAAGGCGGCCCTGACACACCCGCCGCAGCCCAGGGCAATTTCATGGGCGAGCGACTTGGGCGCTTTCCACCGGCGCACGAGCCATGCCGCGATTTCATCGGCGGCCGGTGCCGTGATCTTCCACGCTTGGAACCGCGTCTGGAACCGCTCGGTGAGCAGATCAAGCTGCAGGTTGCTCGTGCCAATGAACGCCTTGCCCGGGCGCAGCTTGTCCAAATACGTGAGCAGCAGGTCCTGCGCTTCTTTGCTCGCGCGGTCCATCTCGTTGACCACCTTCACGTCGTAGCCACCGAACAACCCATGGTAAGCGAGCCCGTCCATCCACCGCCTCACGGTTTCCAGGGCAATTTCGCGACCGTTGAAGTCTTCGATCGCCAAGGCTTGTCCATCGCAGAGGGCCATGGCCACCATGTCCGCCACGCTCGTCTTACCCACGCCCGGCGGCCCATAGAGCAAGACCTTCATCGGCCCGCCGCCCAAGAGTCGCACGCGATGGGCTTTGGCAACGAGCGCCGTCGCCACTTTACGAGCGCTGCCGATCAGATCTTCCGGCTTACGCGGCCGGAACGAGGCGGGGGTGACTGTGTGTCGTTTGGTTTTCATAGTCTTGGAGTTTCTGGAGTTGATCGGCCACCGACTGCGCGCCCTTGCGGTAGACGGTGACGGCGATGAGTTCGGCGCCACGCCACACGGCCCAATAGCGAGACGTGCCGTAGCGGCTGATGTGGATGAAGGAGTGAGAGGTCATTTGTTCCACCCCTCCCGACGAATGCGCGCCTTGAGCGTGTTGATTGGCACGTCGAAGTTGCCCGCCGTCTGCTTGATGCTCTTGGTCTTCGCGTAATGCCGCCGGATGGCCTTCCAGTCCGGTCCGAGGATCGCGCGCAGTTTCGCAGGAATGGCGCGTGGGATCTCACGCCGCTCTGCTTTGGATGGGGAGGATGCCCCGATGGGATCGAAGCGCGGGGGAAGCTTGCTCCCCTCCTCATCAGTGATCGCTTCACCCGCATTGCCCTTGCGGCCCTCAAGCGCGGTGAGCCGGTTCTTGAGCGATGACAACTCTTGCTTCACCGCGGCCTCGGCTGCTTCGCGCATGAGCTTGGCCACATCAAGGCGTCCATTACCCACGGCCACGCGCGCCATCTTGGCCGTCACAATTTCCTCGATCAGCGCGGCGGGGATT
>JBILDG010000068.1:0-8457 GCA_044352715.1 Chthoniobacterales bacterium
CCGCAGACCGGATCGCTCCCCGTCCGCCAACTCGTCGCCGCCCAAGGCGCCAACTTCCTTGGACGCGAGGGATAGCTGCGGACGGTTTTATTCGTGTGACTCGGCCTCGCGATCAAAGGTCTCTAGCAGAGCTCAGTCGTTGGCCGCCGTTGATTTTCTTCGCTGTCCACTTGGCGGTCTAGCCCCGCCAAGTTTATCGCCTCAGATGGGGTGACGCCCGCGAACATGACCCGCATCAGAGCAGGAAAGTATTTGTCTGACATCTCCACGGCCATGCCGATTAGCGCTTTGATAACTTCCACCTCGCATCCCAGCGAGCCAATCACATGACCAACACGGTATCGCAACCTACCGTTATCCATATCGAGATTCATGTGGCCTAAAATCATGCGCGCATTGGCGCGCGCGACACTTTCTGCAACACGCGGGAGAAGTTTGGCATCCAAAGCAAGGACTGGTATCTCCAAGGAGACCTGCAGGAGCTGGTCATTCGGGGTGACTTGCAGGGCCAGTTCGTAAAGGGCGGCAGCGCCGTTTATCGAAACTGCCACAACCTTGGCCTCTTGGTTGCTCCGGAAGGCGATCCGGTTGGACCTGCAGTAATCCAACAAGGCTTCAAATGGAGGCCGGTATTCGGAAGAATCTTTTTCGCATGTCATGATACCAAAAGGTGTCGTGTCAACTGCAGGAGGTGAGCGGCTGCGTGCCTTGTCATCGCCACGCTTTTCCGTTACAGACTAGAATGTGCCTTCCAAGCCAACACCTCGCACGGATCGGTTCATGCGCGATCTGAAGCGCATGCTGAAGTCAAAGCGAGGACTTCAAGCGCAACTCTCTGCCTACCTGAACACTGCCAATCCCCGAGCGGCCAGCACGCGTCTTTCCGAGTGGATTTACAGGAAGAACACACCCAACGCGGAGACGCTCCTAGCCATCAAGGAGTGGATGGACGGGCGACGTTAAGCGACTTGTTTCGTTGGTTAATTTTTTGCGCCGGGCGGAGCGGGCGAGCGTTTCTTAGTTATTCATAATCAAGGATATATGGAGAAAAAACTTATCACTTTTTCCTCGTTTTTATCCTGTTTTTCCGTATCATTGAGGTGCCTTCAACAGAGGGCGTCTGATGATCCAAATCACACCATACAACCGCACGCGCTACTGGGCTGTTTACCTGGACGGCGAGCTTCTCGCCGTCATGGTTTACAAGAAGGGCGCCATAGCGATCGCACACGCGCTCGCGCGGCACGGATACCGCCTCGGAAGCTGAAAAGCACCAGCACGAGGCGATGGATCGGGGATGCCTTCAAAATTTCACGAAACACTGTCCATGAAAAAACCCTGGAGCCAAAACGACCTCGATCGGCTTATCTGGAAAACCGTCGATCTCGCCGCCGATGCGGTGACTTCCTTGCGCTGTGTTCGGACAATACTCGCCGCAGTGGTCTCTGTGGCCGAGGCAGTTCCACCTCCCAACAAGCGACCACCAAGAAGGAAAACCCGCAGGGCTTAACTCAACTTAACTAGAGCGGAGTGAGACCAAGTGCAGGTTAACGCGCCGATGGCTTCGCGCAAACCTGATGGTTTCGCAGGTTAATAGATTCCTTTACCATGGCGGCGGTATTTTTTTGCGGGAGCTGCGGGTGTAGCGGGTTGATTTCTACTAAATAAGTAGCTGTGGGGGTAATGAAGATAGGGAAAATGATCGGCGATTGCTTCCCGCAATACCCGCAGCTCCCGCTGCTGCGCTTAGGATTCAAACAGCGGCGCAGCAGCAGGTGCAGGATTCAGGTAGAAAAGAGTCTGCTTAGCTGCTTTATCTTGGCGGAGACAACCGGGAAGGCGCGCCAGCCGAACCGCAGTCATGGCAGCAGCATCACATCCAAGACGGGAAAGAGGGCGCATCATCTCCCGGCGAGCTTCATCCCATTCGCCTTTGGTCTCGGCCTCCAAGCGGATGAGGACGTGAAGCGACCGGTTGCCGGAAGAGGCAATGCTCACGATGGGCAAAGGCAGGCGGCACATTGCGCCCAGCCAAGCGCCTCGCGGCGCTTCGTCGCTTTCCAGCAACATGTGACGCCACTGCGTGACCGACTCCTCGCTGCGGCGACTCGAATTTCCTTGGCGCGGATTCTCGTGAAAGAGCCCGTCGACGGGTTGAATCAAAAACCAGACACCCTCTGGGCCGGTGCCAGGGGGTGGTGAGTCTGGCCATACCGCTTGGCCCTGCGATTGCTGATTGGTGAAGACAATGGCTTTCTGGCCGGGCTCAAAAACATGCCCGAGGTAGGCGCCGGGCGTGACGTGAGCCGGCGCAACTGGCGACTTTTCGGCTAGCCAACGCGGCGTGATAACCGCTTCACCTGCCACTTTCCTGAGGGTTTCCTGGTCCCAAGGAACAGGCCGTCTTTGGTCACCCGATACGGCGAGGCGAGAAGTTTCGGCAGGGGTGGGCCGAAAACTGCTGTTGCCTTGCAACATCCATCCCGGGGGATGTGGCGATGGAGTTGCCAATGCGCTGCGCAGCTTGTGCGCCAACTCGCCATTTGACCAAGGGGGGAGACATCGGGAGTTGTATTCATGCAGCAACGGCATGGCATCATCCGCAGGTAGACAGAAACCGCTGACCAGAGTGCGCGCGACTTTCATGGTGGCGGCATGACCAGCCTGCCCAGAAACAGCTGGTTCTGCGCGCCTCACATAGGCCAGAGCGCGCTCAGTCAGATTCGAGATCACGGCTGACGTAATAGACGTTCTGTTTCTTGTGCCTGTCGTATCTCGAAGTGATCGAAAAACCTCGCGCCACAGGGCCCACGGCACACAGCCACCGACCAAACTCCAGCGGAGATATCCTGGCGTCCGCCGATGCGGGACGCTTGATCACATCAAGGATTTCACCAGCAGTGCCGGCAAGAGAGGCCCTCGACTGCAGCTCTTCTAGCAACATAGCGCCATATTGGTCGGCCGAGATGCCCCTTTCCTGAGAGCGATGCAGCACCTTTTCCAGCGCACTGCTGGCAGATTCATGACACCCCAGCACACGGGAACAGGCGTAATAACAGCGTGCCCAGTGATCGAAACGGTAGCTCACGGCTTCATCAGGCTTAAACTCCCCGAGGATTCTCGACACGGTGTGCGCGATGAAACTAAGGACGCTTGACCTCTTTGCCCGCCGTGTTCGCTCGACAAATCCTCGGTTAAAACTGTCTCGTGGTTTATCCCAACAGAGATTCAACAAGCGGCTCGATAAAGTTGGATGTTGGAGCAAGAAATCCATGTTCACGGCGCTTAGCGTCTGAGCTGCGTTCACCGGCAAGGAAGTAACCTCGCGGTTCCTATAATGAGTTTTTTCGAGGGACGCCGCTCCTGTGGTGCTCGCCGCTAGACGGTCGGCAAAACCGCGGACGAGATGCTGATTATCCATGTTGTCGTAAGAGACCATCTTGTGCTGGTTTAACAGTCTGGGAATCGCCTGCTCGGCGTCTTTGCCCATAGGATCCGTCGGTATGAAAGACTCGCCAAAAAACAGACGCCCAGCCTCTACCAGAGCCGTAGTTTTGCCTGATGCGGGTGGCCCCTCTAAAGACAGCGGGGGAAGTTGGCCTGCATAAACAAGCGGAAGAATGGAGAGATAAATGGAGAAGACAATACGCTCGTCTTTCCCGAGCCCGCTTTCTGCAATAAACGGCAACTCATCCGGGCTAGCGCACGCGTCCGGATCCGCATGGAGCTGCCATTCCGGCAGACAAAACTCCTCCGGCATCAATACCCCATCAGTCCCCATCGGAACCTCTTCGACCCCTTGGGCCGAACATTTGATCAACGAGCACCCGCGGGAGAGATAGCACACTTTTTCTTCGTCTATCGTCTGCGTGGTCCAAAACTGAACAATCTTTGCACGCTGCGCGATAGAAGACTCTGGGTCCAATGCCCTCGTGAAAAGATAGTCGCGGGCGGCTTTGAAAAGCGGATCTTCCTCGTTTCTCCCGCACTTTCCCGCCAGCAGTGAGATGAATTCGATCTTCGTTGCCGAGCGAAGTTTTTTGGCCTCATGGCGCTCATCCAACCAATAGACACCAGCGGGACTGATCTCGGCAGCATCGAGATGCATCTTTCCATGCTGCAGGAGCCAATTAATGAGCGCCTCCCCTGCCGTGCGTTTTTTAAACACTGCAAGCTGCTTTGAACCGGCCAGTTGGTCGAACAAGGCAGCCAAATGACTGCCCTTTGAATCGGGATTGCTGGCACTTGGGGCCACGTTGTCGACATGTGTTTGCAGCGCTTGGGTCACTTTTTCAGCAACTTGCATAGCCTGCGGGCGCGGAAACTGGTCAGGGGTTGGCATCGTGTTGCTCGTCGACCCACCTCCCCGCATTGATCAAGGTGCTCAAAATAGTCCGCCAGTTGACGTAGTGCATCGGCGAGCAGCATCAAATTTGGGGCGCGGCGGGCGTCCTCCACCGCCCGCGCCGTCTTCGGATCAACAGCACCCGCCAGACAGGCTTGAAAAATGAGCCTGTACGAAAATTTGACCAACGTGGCGCCCCCATCCAAGGGACGCGGCAACCACCGACGCATCAACCCCGCCTCATCGACAACTTTGGCGTAGTGGAGGCTCCCAAAGGGGCAGACCTCAATGTGAAAACCCGCAGGCAACTTGGCCGTGCCTTCGCGCTTGTTCAGATTACCATTAGCTTTCATCGTTTTCGTTTGCATTTGCCTTTGCAAATAGGTTACATTTACTTATTGATCAGCAGTGGTGAGGGTTCCCAGCGACAAATCTATCTATGCAGCCGTTAAATTGGTCGGACGTCCAAAGTCTGCCGACGGGCGTGTGCATGAGTCTCACTGCTTGGAATTTGCGGCCGCAGTAGTGCGTTGGTTGCCTATGGTTGCGCAGGAATATCGACCCGAAAACTGCGACGTGCGAAAAATCAAGCCGGACACCGAGGAGAGCAACAATGAGTTGATCGAGCGTCTGCTGAGCAGCTCGATCCAACCGCAAGTTTTGGCCGTTGCCGCATGGGACTTGGCGAAAAGACACGAGGAGATCCACTCGATCCGCTACCGGCCCTATCGGATACGCGAAGAACCAGACATTGATTTTGCAGAGGAAATAGCAGCACTCAATCGCCAAGGGGGCATGCAATCGCCTTGGGTGAGATACTTAAAGCGGAAGAGGCAAGAGCATGCCCTTGCGAAAGATCCAAATTGGAAACCCAAGAACGGAACCAATAAGCCACCGACACCTTCACGTAGATTCGAAAGATATCTGAGGAGATTCACCGCGGGTAGCTCAAGGATCACCAAACAGGATACCGCCCGACTCCAATCGGAGATTGGCTATGAGGCTCTGCAGCAGTGCGGCTTTTCTTCAGACGCTACGCGCCCGCGACACAAGCCTTGTAAGGAACGCGTTCGTTTTCCTCAGCCTCCGCGCGACCTTTTGGACATGACCAAGCGGATGCTCACCTACTGGCGGCGGAAAAGAGATTTCCAAAAAGCACAGAAACTCATCGAAAAGCTCGTCAGACAGGAGCCCAGCCTTCAACATGACTAAGTTCTGCGGGCTCCTTTAGGACACCCGTAGGGCACACATACGTAACCTTTTTATCAGTAATAGTTTACATTGCCTCGTGGTGTAACGGTAGCACAAGTGATTCTGGATCACTTTGTCATGGTTCGAATCCATGCGAGGCAGCCATTCAAAGCGTGGCGAACTCGGAGCCGAGCCGCACAAGTCTCGCCTTATGTTCCGCAAAATGTCCGGTAAGGCTCGCCTCCAATCGGGGGAGCCGTGCGGTAGGGCTCATTGGCCGGTGTGACCTCGTACGGCCGGGCCAACACTTCGAGCAAGCGGTGAAACACCGTCATGTCCCCAGCCCGTGCGGCGGAGAGCGCTTCTTCCACCCGGTGATTACGCGGAATAACCACGGGATTAGCCAAGCGCATCAAGGCCTGCGCTTCTTTGAGACCGCCGGCCTGTCGTTTTAATCGCGCCTGCCACCGCGCAAGCCATGCGGTGAAGTCTCCGCGGGCAAAAAGCTCGCCGGACGGCCCGGAGGGCAAAGCAAGAGCCGCGAATGTGTTCGTGAAGTCCGCCCCAACCTGCTGCATCCACGCCAGCAAATCCTCGGCCAGAGCCGAATCGCCAACCTCCTCGTTGCGCAGCCCGAGCTTGGCCCGCATACCGCTCAGCCAATGATGCAGAAACCGCGTGGTAAATGCTCCCAACACCTCTTCGGCAATCCCGATGGCTTTTTTCTCATTCTCATGCAACAGCGGCAGCAATGCCTCGGCCAACCTGGCCAGGTTCCACTGGGCGATTTGCGACTGGTTGCCATAAGCATAGCGCCCGTTCCGGTCGATCGAGCTGAACACTGTCGCCGGATCATAAGCGTCCATGAAAGCACATGGCCCGTAATCGATCGTCTCGCCGGAGAGCGCCATGTTGTCGGTGTTCATCACCCCGTGAATGAAACCCACCAGCATCCATTTCGCCACGAGAGCAGCCTGACGTTCACTTACCGCCTCGAGCAAAGCACGGGCCGGCCTTTCCGCCGCCGCCAACTCCGGATCATGGCGCCGGATCGTGTATGCCAAAAGCACCCTCAACACGTCATGATCTGGCAACGCGGCCGCATACTCGAAAGTGCCCACACGAAGGTGACTCGCCGCCACGCGGGTCAAAACCGCCCCTGGCAGCAGCTCCTCACGCACGATATTTTCTCCCGTAACGACCACCGCGAGGCTGCGCGTCGTGGGGATTTCCAAGTGATGCATCGCTTCGCTGACGAGGTATTCCCGCAACATCGGCCCGAGAGCCGCACGTCCGTCCCCGCGGCGCGAATACGGCGTCTGGCCCGCCCCTTTCAGCTGGATATCGAAGCGGTTGGCGTCAGGCGTCATTTGCTCGCCCAAGAGAATGGCCCGCCCGTCACCCAGGTTGGTGAAGTATCCGAACTGATGCCCCGCGTAGGCCTGCGCGATCGGCTCAGCGCCCTTCGGCAGTTGGTTCCCCCCGAAAATCTCCGCCCCGGTGCTTCCACTAAACTCCTTCGCATCGAGCCCGAGAGAGGCGGCCAATGGCTCGTTGAAAATAACCATCTCCGGACGGGGCACCGGCACCGGCGCCGTGCGCGTGAAGAGCACCTCCGGCAAACGTGTGTAAGAATTATCGAAACGCCACCCTTGATCCATCGTCGTTTTAGATTCTGTCAACATGCACACTAAGGTGCGTGCTTACGGCCGCCATGCAACGCCTTTTGCGGATTGCGCGACATGACCGACTTCGCGAGACTGCCGCGCGATGCCCCGACACCTTCATCTCATTCCTTTGGCCGCGCTCGCGTTTTTGACCGGCTGCGTCACGTATCCGCGCGCCCCGAAGATCACCCCACCGGAACGGGCCAAAGCCTCACGGATCGAGACCGGTGATTTCGCCTGGGGCATCTCCACCTCCAGTTGGCAATACGAGAACCGCGCGTTGAAGCCCGGAGGCAAGCTCCCGTTCCGCACCGACTGGGATATTCTGATGGAGCAAGGCAAAGCCCCGACCCGCGGCAACACCGTCGTGATGAGCTGGAGCGAGTTCGACAAAGATGTCGCAGCATTGAAAAAAATCGGCGTCACCCACTACCGCTTCAGCCTCGAATGGGCCCGCATCGAACCGCAGCCTGGCCGCTACGATGAAGCCGCCATAGCGCGCTACGTGGAAATGACCCGACGCCTCCAAGCCGCCGACATCGAACCCGTCGTCTGCCTGTGGCACTTCACCTTCCCCGATTGGCTCTACGACACGCAGAATCCCAAGAAGTCGAATTGGCTGCACCCCGAAGCCGATACGCGCTGGCAAGCTTACGTGAATAAAGTTGTGCCGCGACTGGCACCACACGTTCGCTACTTCGCGCCACAAAACGAGCCGAACGGGCAGATCGCCACGGCTTATCTCAATGGCCAGTGGCCCCCGGCCATGACGGCCGCTTTCGGGACTTACGCCGCCGCCGTCCGCGCCAGCGCCCGGCAGTTCCGCCAAGCCGCCGCCATCATCAAACGCCACCGCGCCGATGCCATCGTCATGTCCGTGCAAGCGCTGCCTTGGTGGAGTGACGGTTGGCTCGATCCCACCCGCGCCGCCTACAACGGCATGATGCGCATGAATTTCGACCACCTCGATCGTATCTGGGATGTCTGCGACATCATCGGCTTCAACTACTATTACAGCCAAAAAGCCGGCCCGATCTCTGCCCTCGGTCTCGGATCACACCGCGGCCCCAACTTCACCGAGATGGGCTGGGACATCGACCCGGCCGGACTCTACAAACAAATACGCCTCGTCGATCGGCGTTACGGCAAGCCCATGATGATCACGGAAAACGGCATCGCCACCGCGGACGACGACCAACGGAAGCGCTACCTTGAGGAGCACATCGCTGCCGTGCAGCAGGCACGACTCGATGG
>JBILDG010000069.1:0-8396 GCA_044352715.1 Chthoniobacterales bacterium
TTTCGCGTCGGGGAAACCTACGCCGACGTGGTGCCGGTCCAATGATGGCCAAATTCTCGTGTCTCGTTGCGGCCATGTTCTGATCCATGCGATCTCTCTCCATAAAATACGTTCCAATCTCCCTGATCCTGCTTGCCGGAGCCCTTTCCTCCCCAGCAATGACCTTCAATCTTGCCAGGCCCTATGCGTCAGACTATGCCCCGCCGCGTTCCAAGGACGTGGCCTTTGCCTTTCCCAAGAAATTCGATGCCGTCTTCAAGAACGCCGACGAGGCTGTTGTAGAGGTATTCAGCCCGGCCCAGAAGTTTGGCTCCGCCAAATGGGTGCTGCGGGAGAATATGGGCCGGGAAGTGATTCTCCAAGGAAACGCGGAGCAGAAGATGGATGCTGGCTTTCAGATCCGCCTGCCTGCCGAAGATCTCAAGCCGGGTTTCTATGACCTGGAGGTCGTGCTGCAAGGCGAGGGCAAGGACGGCCTGGCCGCCTCGACCACCATTGGCTGGCGGGTGGACGAGTCCAAGCCGGATGATACCACGCCGAAAGGCTTTGCGGCCTTCTGGCAGGATGTGGCGGCCAAAGTGCGGGCGCAGCCTCCTCATGTGAAAGTGGACAAGGTTCAGGTGCTCAAGGGTGCCGAGATCGATGCCTACAACCGCAAGCGGGCGGGCCTTCCCGGCAACTACGATCCCGCCGGAGCCCGCTACAACGAAGTGGAAGTGTATCGGGTGATCTTTGACTCACCCAACGGCGGCCGGGTCCACGCTTGGTTCACCAAGCCGGTCGGTGATGGCCCTTTCCCAGCCCTGCTCGTGCTGCCCGGCGCAGGAAATAATGCGCGGCCGGCACCGGTCGAACATGCCCGCCATGGCTGGGCCGCGATGGACGTGCAAATCCACGGTTTCCCGGTCGAACATCCGTATTATCCGGAGCTGCCGGACAACAAGCCGGAACGCCTGGAGGATCATGAAGCGCTGGACGTCTATCGCAATGCTCTCATGGCCGTGAGCGCTTTGGCCGAGTTGCCCGGCGTGGACAAGGATCGCCTGGCCGCCTGTGGGGGCAGTCAGGGCGGCAGGCTCACTGTGATCGTCTCGGCCCTAGATTCCCGCATCAAGGCGGGAGTCGCCGCTATTACCCACTACGCGGACGTTGGCCGCATCTCCCGCTTGAAAAGCGATCTCACGTCGCCTGTGCCAGCGAAACCGAACTTCAACGACTGGTTCGACGTGGCGAACTTCGCCCCGCTTGTCCGGTGTCCCATGCTTTTGAACGTTGGGCTTATCGACCGCATCTCTCCCGCCTCCAGCGTTCAGAGCGTGTTCTTGAGGCTCGGCGGCAACAAGGAAATCGTCTATCTGCCTAACATGGGCCATGACTGGTCACCGGCCTTTGATCGCTACGCCTGGCAATGGCTGAACCGAAAGGTCGGGGAATCCTGGAGTCACAAATCGGACGCCAAAAACCTCCCATGACCATTACTGCGGCCATCACACAACTCCACGTTCCCTTTGCCGGAGCACTCACGGACGCATCGCAGGGCTTTCGCTTCGCCACCAGCTCGGGACATCTTGCATTTACCGACACCACCGGCGATGGGGTGTGCTGGAAAGATCGCACTGGTTGCTTTGACCTGCAGCGGCAAATCGAAAAAACTCCGACAGGCTTGGTCATCCGTAGCACCGTGACCAATCTGTCCGACACGACCCCGTCCTTGCTCAACGCCATGGAACCGCTGTCCCTGGAATTTGCCGTCGGCCGGCAGGACTGGGTGCACTACTTTGCCAAGGGCGGAGTCACCGACTGGTGGTTGCCGCCGAAGGCTTACAGCACGCAGGTGGCCTACGACCTGCAGCATTCGCTCTACCTGCAAAGCCACGGCGCCGGGCGCTCGTCCAACGAGGATCTGCCGTTACTGATCTCGGTGGCAGAGCCTCTGAAGGCGGGCCTCTTTTTCGGCATGGAGTGGTCTGGCGAATGGGTCATCCAGATGCGGGGTGCCGGCGACGACCGCGTGCGGGCGGCGGTCTCCTTCAAGTCGCCGTTGCTGCTGGAGCCAGGCGAGTCGTTCGACCTGCCACCGGTCCACCTCGGATTCTTTGACGGAGGATTCGACGAAGGCACCAACGCGCTGCGCCGCCATCTCTACGAGCAGGTCTGCCCGCCCTACAAGGGCAAGCCAACGCTGCCGCGGGTCAGCTACGATCACTGGTTCGGCATCGAGAACCGCAACACGATCGACTTCATGAAAACCCAGGTGGACCGCGCCGCGGAGATGGGCGTGGAAGTCTTCGTCCACGATGCAGCATGGTTCACCGGCGGCTTCCCGAACGGTGTCGGCAACTGGGATCAGGTCGATGCCGGGAAGTTCCCCAACGGTCTGGAAGAACTGGCCGATTACGTGCGCGGCAAGGGCATGGACTTTGGGTTGTGGTTCGAGATTGAGCGCGCCGCGCCGGAGACCAGCGCCGTGCGCCTGCACCCCGAGTTCTTCGTCGAAGCGCCTCAACCGTATTCGTCGCCCTTTGGCGGCTGCACGGGCCTCCAGTTCCACCTGAATCTGGCTCTCCCGGCGGCGCAGGACTGGGCCATCGAAAGCGTCGGCGGCTGGATCGAGTGCCTCGACCTGCGCTGGAGCCGATGGGACTACAACATCGAGCCCAATCCCTTCTGGCGGTCGGTCGACCCGAGCGGTCAGATCCAGTTCGCCTACATGCGGGGGCTTTACCGGGTGCTGGACACCCTGATGCAGCGCTATCCCAACTGGATGGTGGAAACCTGCGCCAGCGGCGGGCGACGTCTCGACCTCGGAATGATCCGCCGGGCGCATACCGCCTGGTTCTCCGACCACACCGAATATCCGGCCGTCTGCCGCCATATGCAGGCCCGTGCGAACCGATTCCTGCCAGGAAACCTGCTGAACTCGTCGGTGGCGGTCGGCTACCAGCATGGAGATGGCGGTTTCGACGATACCGCCATCCTTAGCCGCATGCTCGGAAAGCTCGCCTTCGACGGCGATATCGCCAGTTGGTCGCCTTCCCTGACCCTCCGGGCGCGTCACTGGACGGATGCCTTCAAGGCCATTCGGCACCTGCTCGTTCAGGACTTTCACCAACTTACCCCGGCACCAGCCACGGCCGATGAATGGGACGTGATGAGCTTCAACGCCTACGTCGGCAGCGAAGCCGCCCTCTTTGCGTTCAGCGGGCGCAAGGCGGGCGAGAAGACCGTGCGCCTGCGGGGGTTGGCCGCGCGCAAGACTTACCGAGTGACCTGCCTTAACAACGGAAAGTCGACGGAGGCGACCGGCGAGACGCTGATGCGGGCCGGACTCGCGCTCCAGCTCTCAGCGAACGAAGGACGCCTGTGGCATGTCTGCGAACGGCAGGGGAGACGCGCATGGCCCTATGTCAAACCACTGCCGTCGGCACCTGAACGATAGCGGCAAGCCTGGATCGACAAAACAGAAAATAAAATTCCCGCATGGCCCCAACGACCCCTACAGGATCGACCGGCAGGCGCACGCCTCTCCTGAACAGCAAACAGGGCAGCGGAAATCGATCTCATGAAAAACCAAACAAACGCGATCTACAGAAGTGACATTCCGACGGTATCCGAGGGTTTCGGATTTCCGCAGGACAAGTTTTTCAACGGGAGGACGACGGTGACGGTCGGCGGGCACGGCGGCCTCACGAGCGTGAGCTATTACGGCAGGCATATTGGCGGGGCAGCGGAGCTGTTCACGGCCGATAAAGTCAGTGCCTTTACCCAGTGCTTCCGCTGTTACGCGGTGATTGACGGAGTTCCTCACCACATGCGCCTCAGCGAGACCGGGTTTTATCCGTTTGGATATGTTTCGACGGTTAAGATCGGAAAAGTTCAGTTATGCTACGAATTCTGTGTCATCAATGACGGGATCATCCAGCGGGCGAGGGTGCTGAAAAATCCGAAGGGCCGCAAGATTTCCTTCCGGATGCGGTTTCATGACGTATGGATCCGGGTTGCGAGGCCCGGGAGGACGTGGAAGAGCACGGCTTGGGAGGAAAACTCCAAGGCGTTTCTGACGAGCCTTTCCGAATCCGCACCAAAAGATGGCAAGGGGAAAAGCGGTGCAGCCGACCTGGTGACGCATATCGCGGTCGGCTCTGACTCGGCCGCGTGCAGGCCGTCAACCCGGATGCCCGATCGGAACGTTCTGTGTATCCTGGAGGCACCGGTTGGACGCGACGGATGTTCGTTTTTCGTGTTGTTCGGCCTTGAGCGGGCGGCCTTCAAAAAGAGACTCGCCTGCCTGCGGAATTCGGCGGCTGTGGAGTGCGGGAAGCTTTTCGAGGATTTCAGGGAAAGCCTTTCGTCATCCCCGTCCCTCGGCCATGCGGATCCGGCGGTCCGTTCGGCGGCGCATACCGCCGTCCCCTGCGTCGAGTTACTCTCCATCCCCGGCGAGAGGGGTGCCATGCGGGCCTCGCAGGATTACGGAATCTGGGGCTGGGACAGCATGGTCTATTCCGACAGTTTCCTCATGGCAGGAAAGGGCGGCGTTGTCGCTGCCATGCTCGATTTCTACGAGCGCACGGCCAATCCGGAGAAGGGCATTCTTCACGCATTCAACATGCAGTTGCAGCCGATTCACTTCATGGCGTTTGGTGCGCAGTGCCTCTATGTGGTCATGCTCTACCACCACAACGCATTTACCGATGACGACGAGACGCTCAGGCGGCATTTCAAATTCGCTCTCTGGATCATGGAGCGCTGCGCCGGGGAGGAAGTTGAAGGAACGGGCCTGACCAGAGGGCTCTCCTTCTTTCCCGACCATCCGAAGCTCTACGGTGAGGACGGCGACGATATCTCCGCCTGCAACAACAGCATCTACTACCAGGGGCTCCGTGCCATGGAGCAGCTTGCCGCCAAACTCGGCGACACCGCCAACTCCGCCGTTTTTCGCGATCGCGCCGCAAGATGCCGCAAGGGGTTCCTGAAACATTTCTTCGATACGAAGCACGGATACTTCGTTGATTCGGTCTCGGCCTCCACCCTCGAGCGGCGCCTCTGCCATCCGCGCTGGGCGATCTTCTGGATCACACCGTTTGCCTATGAACTCGTCTGTGACCACGTGGGTAAGATCAGCCGGTTCATGAGCCGCGAATTTCCTTTCTCCCGCGGACTTCGCATGGTCGGCCTCGGCGACCCGGCTTATGATGCCGACGGCAACCAGCTCGCCGCATATTATCCCCCGCTCGACGCCTATTATTTTTCGGTGATGAAGTTCGCCCGCGCCAGCGGCGAGCTCGGTCGCCTGCCGAAGCTCATGCGCATGTTCTGGGATGAGCACACCTATCCGGAGGGCTTTACCGAATGCGCATCCGACGAGTGGCTTGCCATCGACAATCCCGGCTGCAAGCAAGCCTTCACCGCAAAATCCTGGTATGTCTCGTCCATCCATGCGCTGGCGGGGATCGAGTTTGACTGTTCAGGTCTCACGATCACGACCTCGTTCGCCGACAAGGATCTTGCTTCGCTGAAAAATGTAGGCTTTCGCGGCAGGAACCTCTCATTCTTCTTCGAGGGAAGCGGAGTGCATATCGCCTCGGTTTCCGTGAACGGCAGGGAGTTGAAGGGGACGCGGGTGATCGGGGTGAACCAGCTCGCCGCCCGGAACAAGATCACGGTGAAGCGCAGTTCGAAGCCTCCCAAGGGCCTTGTGATCACCAGGGCCCTCGGCGCGACCGTCGAAGTCCTTGTGGCTTCGGAGGACAGCCTCTCGTGCGAGGTCTCCGCCGAGAGCGCGGTCCAGTTGTGTTTCCAGTCCCCGGAAAAGCCGGGGGTCCGGGTGGATGGAAAATCTGCCGCGTGCTTCTATTCGCAGAAGAGCGGAGAAGGATACGCGTGGATCGTTCCACGAGGGAAGAGCGCACGGGTGATCCTCGATAAGAAATCACCGGGTCACAAATCGAACCGAAAAAACCAGCTCGGCCAACCATGAACAGTGGTGGCTCCATCAAATGCCAATGACGGAGTCACTGACTGGTAGCTGCCTGCTTCGGCTTATCGAATGCAGGTGGCCTGCGACCTGCAGCATCCACTTCACGTTGAGTTCGCGCGACACTTTACGCCGTCTGATCGTTTTTATGGGCCGCCAGCGCCGCCTTCCAGACTCCGGTTCCCTGCAACGTCGAGAGCGAGCGGCTGGCACGGCAGCTGATTGCCGCCGCCCCGGAGAAGAGATTTCCCAGCACCAAGCCCGCCGGTGGATCGAGCTCAAACGACTGGGCATAGAGAGCGTAGGGAATCCCGCGGGCCTGGCAGAAAAAAGCGGTAGCGCGCTGTTGATGATGTAATCCCATTGCTGCGCACCGCCACGGTAGCTGAACAGCGGACCTGAATTATACAGAAAAAATAAACATTTCCCTGGTTTTCTGGAACTCGGCGGGAATCTCATCGGCAGCGATGGCCAGCAAATCCCGCCAAAGTGCCTTGGATTCCGCGCTGTCCTGCTTGACCGGGTAGCTGTAAAGCGCTTCGAAGAGGATGCGCGGATCGCGGGTGGCGATGGCGTCGCCCAGCAGCGTCTGGTGCGTGGCCAGCCCGCTGACGAGCCCTTGGAAGATTTCCGGAACCTCGAACTCGCCCGCCGGGCGGATGCCCTTGCCTCCGAGCACCTGGGAATACTCCAGCACGGTGCGGCTCTTGAAGCCTGCGACCGCGCCTTCGTTCGGACGGCTCGTGGCGATGGGCAGTTCTTCAATGCCGCTGACGCCTTTGGCGATCTTCACCATGATGTCTTCGTCCGCCCGCAAAAGGTAGAGCGCTTCCGGGCGCTCGACATCCCATCCGGCGGCATCCAGGTCGGCATCCAGCCAGGAACGGAATTCTTCGTCGGCCTTGGCACGGCGTGCACGGAACGCCCTGTCCCTTTCCTCGAGTTGTTCCTTGCTGAGCGGCGCCGCCGCCTTGTTGCCGGCTTTGAAATTTTCCTCGATGTCAAGATGTGCCAGCCCGTCGCCTTCGGACGAGAAAACCAGATGGCCGTATTTGCGGTAGAGCCTGACCAATGTGGACACACTGTTCGTGATCATTTTCTTGGCGTTGTCGTCCCAGCGGTCGGACAGCTCCGGCGTGGACCAGCCCTGGGTCAAGCGCTCGGCCGCCAGCTCGTAGAGGTCGCGCCCGCGATGCGTCGATCCGTGAAGGATGAAGCTCAAGTGGTTGACCCCGGCGCAGCGGATGTCGAAATCCGTCCACTGCTCGTCCTTCCCGAAAAGGATGCGCGGCAGGTCCCATTGGTGGTTGGTAAAGCCCTGGCAGACGCCGAGGCAGCGGGTTTTTGTGTGGTTGTTGACCGCAGCGCTGAGCACGGCCACGGGATTTGCGAAGTCCACGAGCCAGGCGTTCGGGCAGATCTTCTCCATGCGCTTCGCCAGATCCATCACGATTGGGCCACCCTTGAGTGCCAGGATCGCGCCGCTGGGAGAGAGCTGGTCGGAGGCGAGAAAGCCATGCTGCGGGGAGATGGACAAGAGCAGGTCCTGATTGCGCCGGCTGCCGGCCATCAGCACCACATAAACGATATCGGCGCCCTCCAAGGCTTCATCAAGGCTCGTTCCCCAGGTGATCTTGCAATTCAGCCCTTGATACTCCGGCGACTTCATGGCCATGCGGCCGACCGTCCCGGAACGTTCGACAGCCAGGTCATAGAGGTTGATCTCGCCGCCTTCCATCAGGCCCGGAACGGCCATGATGGAACGTGCAATGCCCAGGTAGCGGTGGGAACCCCCGCCGAATAACACGATTTTCATAGTTTGGTTTTGTTGGGATGGATTGATGGGATAACGACCGGTTCTATCATGCGCCGATGCGTGAACTCCCTTTGCGGACGGCTTTGAGCCCATGGTCGGGAGCGGCGAGGTCGGATGGGTCGAGCATGGCGGTGACTTCATTCCAATTCATTCCCTCGGCTGGTTGAGAAATTAACGGGAGCGGCTTGGCTGTGGCTTCGAGGCTAAAGAGTTTGAACGTTGGGTCGCCCCATGTGGACTGTGCGGTCCAGCGCAGGGCACGGATACTCCGCTGGACTGGATGAACACTCAGGCGCCTGGTATTTTCCTCTTCGCGGTGGAGGGTTTCCCATTCGCCGCTCCCGGTCTGGCACTCGATGGTAAAGGCTTTGACCAAGCTCGCAGGCAGCGCGTGGTTCTCGCCGGCAAGCGGGTAGCGGCAGGGCATCATTTTTGGGTTGTTCAGGTCACTGTCGAAGATGAGGCGGACGCATTCTACATGGCGTGGGGCAGGCCAGGTTAGCGTGATGGGATCGCCCGGGCGGCCTTCCCAGTGTTGGGTTGATTTATCGGTTTCGCGCTCGTATCCGGAGAGCAACACAGCCAGGTCGCCTTCGCCGGAAA
>JBILDG010000070.1:0-8223 GCA_044352715.1 Chthoniobacterales bacterium
TTTCATGGCTTGAAGTTTTCCGTGTTGCGCAGGGTCATGGTGACCGGCCCCTTCAATTTACTGGCGCGGGAATTAACATCAAAGTCGAGTCGACTGCCGGTGATTTCAATATTCTCTCCGGTGATCAAAGCTTCGCTTTTGCTGCTGAGTTGGTTGGTTTTGCGGTCGTAGACGGCCTTGCTGAGCAGGACCTCCAAAGCCGGTTTCTCTGTCTTCCGGTCGAAGATTTCGATCTTCAAGTCATCGAAATTGAATTTTGTTTGGTCGGCGCGTTCCGCCTTGGCGGCATTCATACGCACGCTGATTTTGCCATCGGCATTGAAGTGCGGCACGCGGATATTTTTCACGCTTTGCCCGATATTGACCGGAATGTCGGCGGCTTCTTGGGCCGGACAGAGGGGCGAACTCCAGAGCGCTGCGGCGCTGATGATTCCAGAAAGTTTACAACGCATGGCGGATGGCAAGGAGTTGGCGCAAAACGGTGGAAAGTTGGTTCATCGGGATCTGGTTGGGACCATCGGACGGGGCGCGCAGGGGATTCTCGTGTGTTTCAAGGAAAACACCATCGGCGCCGGCTGCCACGGCGGCGCGGGCCAGCACCGGGGCGAGGTGGCCGTCGCCGGTCGTGCGATCACCTCCGCCGCCCGGACGCTGGACCGAGTGGGTGGCGTCAAAGACCACGTGAAAGCCCTGCTCCTGCATCCACGGGATCGATCGCATGTCGGCCACGAGGTTGTTGTAGCCGAAAGTTGTGCCGCGCTCGGTGAAGAAAAATTTCCGGCAACCGGCCGCGCGCAATTTGTCCGCAATCGGGGCGACCTCCCACGGCGAAAGAAACTGACCTTTTTTCACGTTGACCACGCGCCCGCTCGCGCCGGCGGCTTGGATCAGGTCCGTCTGGCGGCACAGGAAGGCCGGGATTTGCAGCACATCCACATATTGTGAAGCAATAGCAATCTCTTCGGATGTATGGACATCGGTGGTCACCGGAATGCCGAACTCCTCGCGGATCGCGCTTAATATCTCGCAACCCTTTAGCGGGCCCGGCCCGCGGAATGACTGGCCCGAGGTGCGGTTGGCTTTGTCGTAGGAGGCTTTGAAGATGAAGGGCACCCCGAGCTTTCCGGTGATGGCAACCAAACGCGCCGCCGCACGGCGGGCGAATTTTTCACTTTCCAGCACACAAGGTCCGAGGATGAGGAGAAGATTTTTGCCTCCCACGGAGACAGGGCCGATTTTGAAAAGTGGGACCTTCATTATCTGGGGATACTACACGCGAAAGACAGATCAGTCACTCCCCTTGACCATCTCTTCAATCAAGGCTGCCGTGCGTGCGGTTGCTCCCCGATGGGGAGACAAGGCCTCATTAGCCCTTGCCACAAGATCGTCCCGATGGGCGGGGTTTTGCAGGAGTCTGGTGGCGGCCGCAGCCAACGATCCGGCATCCGTGACCACGATTGCGCCGCCTTTAGCTTCCAGAGCAGCGCGCAGTTCGGCGAAGTTCTCCATGTGCGGACCGAACAATACCGGGCGTCCGGCCTGAATCGCTTCGACAGGATTTTGTCCACCCACCCCATAAAGGCTTTTGCCGATGAAAACGACATCGGCGAGGGTGTACCAGTCGCGGAGTTCGCCCGTGGTGTCGATGAGGAGAATGTCCGGGGCATTGCCCGAAGGCGATGCACTGCGGAGGGCAATCTTCCAGCCGGCACCGGCCAAGCGTTCCCGGATATTTGCGCTTCTTTCCACGTGACGGGGCGCAATAAGAAGTCGGGCCGAGGGAAATGATGTGCGCAGTTTTTCCAAGGCGTCGGCCAGAATTTCTTCCTCCCCTTCGTGCGTGCTGCCGGCGAGCAGGATCGGGTCATCTGTCGAGATCCCCCAAGCGTGCAGCACCGGCTTGAAATCGCCCGGGGCATGGTCGGTGTGCGCCGGGTCGTATTTGACGCTGCCGGTGAGGTGTCGATGGTTCGCTGCGACTCCCAAGTGAGCCCACAGATCCGCGTGTTCCGGTTCTTGGAGGCCGACGCCGGACAAATGTCGCGTCACTGATCGGAGGGCAACCGCGAAGCGGCGGTATCGGCGGCCAGAGCGTGGCGACACTCGTGCATTGACCAGGGTGACGGGCAGACCGCGCCGGGCGGCGGACCAAACGAAGTTTGGCCACATTTCGCTCTCCGTCAGCACAATCGCCCGTGGGCGCACCGTATCCAGAGCGCGGCGGACGATCATGGGCAAGTCCAGTGGCGTGTAGATGGGGGCCCACCAATCCTTCTGTTTTTCGAGAGCGATCGCATGAGCGGTCGAGGTAGTGCTGGACACGACGAATCGCCAGGTCGGCTGCCGACGGTGCAGTTCTTCGAGAATCTTCAATGCGGCCAGCAACTCACCCACACTCACGGCGTGAATCCAGATCCACGCGCCTTCTGCGAAACGCGCGCGCAATTCCGGGGAATAGCGGGCAAATCGTTGGCCAAAGTCCCGCCGGTAACCGCCCCGCTTGAACATGCGCGCCAAGTAGCACGGCAGTGTGGCGACCAAGACGACCGGAAAGACCAAGTTGTAGAGCAAGCGCATCATGCGTCGGGTGTCCTCCGGTAAAAAGCGATCCAAGCCTGCCCGTAACGGCGGCATCTCAGCAATTCCCAAGAATCGTTGCCGGCGGGCGGTTCCTGCGGCAATTCCACGATGAAAAGCCCCTCTGGCGCGACGCACTCGGCCAGTTTCCCCCCGGTCAAAAGCATGGCCGGGTGCGCAGGGTCATCCAGCGCGAGGGCGAAAGGCGGGTCGGCGAAGATGAGATCGAAAGATGCAGGTGCGGAGTGGGCCACCACGGCGGCGACATCTTGCATGCGGACAGTTCCTGCGAGTCGCGCGTGCGCGAGATTCTTTTTGATGGACTCGGCCGCCTTCCGGTGCCGATCGACAAAAACGCAGGACGCGGCTCCGCGGCTCAAAGCCTCAATGCCGATGGCCCCGCTGCCGGAGAACAGATCCAGCACCCGTGCGTCGATCACGCGGTCTCCCAAACTCGAAAAAACCGCCGCGCGCACGCGGTCCATCATCGGCCGCGCGATCCCATCCGGACAGTCCAACCGTAGTCCGCCGGCGCTTCCCGCAATCACGCGCATGGTCAGGGAGTGCCCAGCAGGTTGAGGAAAAAATCACCGATTTGTCCGCCCAGACCCCCGCCAAGCAGGCGTGACGCGAGATCGCTTTGCGGTTTTTCCAGCGTGCCGGTGACACGGAAAGTTAACTCGCGGTAGCCGGCCAGGTCCGGGTTGTCGGTGACGGGCATCTGGCGACGCGTCAGCGCGGTCAATCGCGCGGCTACCGGCGGACTCAACAGCAGTTTGCCATCAAGATCCAAACCGCCCGCGCGTGTGACCGGGCCGCGCATTTCCACGGCAAAATCTTCCGCTTGCAAGCGCAGTGGTTCGACATAGACGAAGTCGTCCTCGATGCGGAAATCGGCGCGCGCTTCGCTCAGGTTGATGTTCTGCAATTCGCGGATGCCGAGCAGTTGTCCCAGTCCCTGCAAGTAGCTCGATGGAATCAGCCGGCCGTTTTCCACCTCTACGCGGGAGCGACCCCGGATCATCCGTTGCGGGGCGTTGCGGCCTTGCAGGGCAAAGTCGGCGGCCAGTGTTCCCTCGACGCGCATGCCGCCGAAGGATGCGGGAAGTCGAAGGTCGGTCATCTGGAACCCGGTCAACTGCAGAGCCCACTCGTAGGGTGAACCCTGCGTCCGCGTGGCAATCGAACCGCGGCCGCTTAATTCTCCGCCCGCCACCTCGCCGCGGATGTCAGGCAGGGTCAGGAGACCTTCCTCCAAGGTGAAGCTGCTGCCCAAGTCGCGGCTGACGATGAGACCGGCGAGGACGGCTTCGGGAATTTTGGCTTCCCCGCGGGCGTTGGCGTTTTCGGTCAAAGAAGCCCGCGCGGTGATGCCATCCGCATCGAGCAAAGGCCAGCCATCGCGATTCTCGAAAAGAATGCGCGAGCGGCGCACCTCCACTCCCTCGACGCTCACCGCGAAGGCTGGCGGAACCACGGTTTTTTCCTCGGCGATCTCCGGCGTCGGCGCAGGCCGGGTGATCGCGGGCGTGCCACCGGGCACCGAAACAGCTTTCTCCGGATGCCGCGGGACCCTCCATTGGCCTCCGGCATTTTGCCGCCAGGTGAGGACGGCTTCTTTCAGGCAGAGTTGGCTGACGACGAACTCGCGCCGCAGCAAAGGAAGCAGACGGAAGACGATCTGAAATTCGGAGGCTTCGAGGAAATTGACGCCTTCGTTTTCCATGTCGGGAATGACGATGCCCCGCAACCGGATGCCATTCCACGGGGTGTAGATCGCGCTGCGCACATTGATCGGCAGACCGATACTACCCGTGGCCGCCAGGCGCAGTTGCTGCTGCATTGCGGCGGACTGCAAGTGGAGGTTGAAAGCCAAGGCTGCCCCGACGGCCAGCGTGAGCACCGCGATGGCGATATAAAAGCAGGGACGAAGACAGCGAGGCATGAAGGGTCAAGGTAACAGCGTTTATTGCATAGCGGGAAGCTCGCATTGCGGGTGAAGAACGCGACTGGTAGTTTCCCGCGATGCAAGGATTGTCGCATAAAATCCGCACGGCCCCCGTCACCATGTCGCTCATCGCGGTTTCGATCGCTGTCTACGCGCTCGAATCATTCTGGCAAATCGGTCCGCGGTCACCGGATTTCTCCCGCTGGGCTTTGAGCGGCGAGGCGCTCGCCCGCGGATATTGGTGGACTTTGCTCACGCACATGTTTCTTCACGGGAATCTCCTGCACCTTATGGTCAACATCCTCGCGCTGATGTTTGTCGGGCCCGAGGTCGAATTCACCTTGGGGCGGGTGAGATATCTCGTCCTTTATATTGTTTCCGGCATGGCGGGAGGTTTGTTGCAGACGGCTTTCTCGATGCCCGGAATCGAACTGATCGGTGCATCCGGGGCGGTCTGTGGAGTGATTTTGTCGTTCACTACGGCCTACCCGGAAGCCCCTTTGCGGGCCCTGCTGTTTTTCATCATTCCAGTGAATATGAAGGCCAAGATGCTCGGGTGGGGCTTGATGCTGGCCTCGTTGTTCATGGCGGTGCTGCATATCGTCCCGCAGATCGGGCACTGGGCTCACCTTGGCGGGGCCGTGGCCGGGTCGTTGCTTACCCGTTGGTGGCTGCGTCGCTCGACACCTGCCCGGCCGCGCAGCGTGGGAAGGGTGACGCCGACCGCCACCGACGAATTATTGGAGCGGGTGATGAATGAGGGGCTCGAGAGTTTGAATCGCGAGGAGCGTCAGCATCTGGAGGCTTTGGCCGAAGCACGCGAACGCCGAACCAACGGCCGCAGGTGAAAATTATCCCGCGGGGCGCAGCGGAAAGTCGTCCGGAATCGGCGCGGTGAATATCATCGGTTCGCTTGTTGCCGGGTGAGTGACGGCGAGCTTCCAGGCGTGCAGGAGTTGCCGCGGGAAATCCGCCCCGCCTCCGTAGGTGCGATCGCCGGCGATGGGATGACCGAGGTGTTTGAGGTGGACGCGGATCTGGTGGGTGCGACCGGTTTTCGGACGGCATTCGAGCAACGATAGTTGTCCGGAGGTGAGGATAACTTTCCACAATGTCTCGGCCTCGCGGGCACCGGCCCGCTGGCTGACTGCCATGCGCTGCCGGTGATTCGGATGCCGGGCAATCGCTCCCGTGACGACGCCGGCGGTCGTGCGGGGTTTGCCTCGCACGATGGCCAGGTAAGTTTTTTGCGCCGTGCGGGCGGCGAATTGACGGGCGAGGTCGGCGTGGGCCGCATCGTTCTTGGCAACGAGGATGCAACCGCTGGTGTCCTTGTCGAGACGGTGGACGATACCCGGTCGAAGGGGGTGACCGCCCGATGAGAGCGAGCGGCAATGATGCAAGACGGCATTGACGAGTGTGCCCTGCCAATGACCGGCGGCGGGATGGACGACAAGGCCCGGCGGTTTGTTGAGGCAGAGGAGATGGTCGTCCTCGTAAAGGATTTCGAGAGGAATATCTTCCGCCGCCGTCGCGGGTGCGGTCTCGGGCGGAGGAAAATGCGCGTCCACCCGGTCTCCGATATGCAGCGCGTCCGAGGCGCGGGCGGGGACGCCGTTGACGAGAACCAGTCCGGCGGCGAGCGCCTTTTGCCAGCGCGCGCGGCTGAGTTCGGGCCATTGTTCGGCCAACCACCGGTCGAGACGCGGCGCGGGAGATTCGGTGATGCGGTGCAGAGGTTCTTGCATTGACTTTGCGCAACGGTGTTCGCTCCGGTCGCCGCGCGCAAGGTTTGCCGCGGGCCCGGCGGATCTTTAGGATTGCACGGATGGACGAACCGTCCCCCCCTAGCATCATCGAAAATTGCCCCGGCTGCGGCGGGCCGATCGATGTTTCCGAGGAGTTGCCTTTTGCGCAGATTTACTGCCCGCACTGCGGCGGGGGGATGCGGGCCCGGAAGATGTTGAATAATTTTGAGTTGGTCGAATTGCTCGGGGAGGGCGGGATGGGCTCGGTCTTCAAAGCTTTCGACCACACGCTCCAGCGTATGGTGGCGCTCAAGCTCCTCAAACGGGAAATGAGCGCGAACGAGGATGAGAGGCGCAAACTGGAGCAAGAGGCACGCGTCACCGCCTCGGTGAATCATCCGCACGTGGTGCGGGTTTATTCGTTCGGCGAAGCTGCGGGGCAATTTTACCTGGCGATGGAGTTGGTGGAAAAAGGCACGCTCGACGACCTCATGGCCATCCAGTCGCGCGTGCCCGAGGCCCAGGTGCTGGAAATCGGTGTGCAGATTGCCCAAGGGTTGGAAGCCGCGTCGGAAAAAGGGCTCATCCACCGCGATGTGAAACCGGGAAACATTCTGTTTGCCGACGCGCACACGACGAAGATTGTGGATTTCGGACTGGCGCGCGTGCTCGAGGAGGAGGCCGAGGCCCGCGGGGAAATCTGGGGCACGCCTTATTACATTGCGCCGGAGCGTCTGAATTACGAGCCAGAGGATTTTCGCAGCGACATATACAGTCTCGGCGGCACGCTTTTCCACGCGATCGCCGGCCGACCACCGTTCGAGGCGGAGAACGCGGGGCTCGTCGCCCTCAAGCAATTGAAAAGTCAGCGCGTGAGCCTCGAAGCGTTTGCGCCGGATGTGGCTTCGGAGACTGCTTTTGTGATCAACCGCATGCTGGAGAAAAATCCGGACAACCGCTATGCCAGCTACAGCGAGTTGATCGAGGATCTTGAGTTTGCCAGGTCCAAGGTTCTCGAACGGGCCGGACGTTCCGCCGGCGCCAAAAGGGAGGTGGTGGCGGTGGAAACAAGCCGCAGCAAACTTTATGTGTCTTTGATCACTGTGGCGGTGGCTGCATTGATCCTCGTGGTTGGCTTGTTTATGTTTTTCAACAGCGAACGTCCGGAGGTCAAAGCTGTCCGCGAGGCCATTTTCGCCGGGCAAAAGGCTGATCCCATGGAGTCGGGCATGCGGGCGCTCGCCGTCGGAGATTGGTCGAAAGCGCAGGCGTTTTTCAGCAAAGCGGTCGCGGCGCACGAACTCATGACGGAGCAAGGCCAATGGGCCCGAGTCAATCTGGCCACAGCCCTGGCTTTGGAGAATCAGCAGGAACGGGCGCGAGCGGGGTGGAAGGATATCCGGCAAGCGGGACTGTTTTCCGAACGTCCCGAGCATCGCGAGGCCGGCAATATGCTCCAAGACGCCGCCAACTTCGGCTTGCGGGAAACACCGGTGCGTCTCGAGGACATGAGTAATTACCCGTCGGAAGGCCCCGGAGCACTTGCGTATTTTTTTGCCGGTTTGACCGACTGGCGTCTTGGGGATCGGTCCGAGGCGGCGAGCATCTGGATGGAGTTTCTCGACAAGCCCCCACCGCCCGGAGTGCCTTATTGGGAGGATTACCAAGCAACTGCCCGGTGGTTGATGGGCCAGCCTTAAAATTGCAGCTGCCGCACTTCCCCGTATGATACGTCTCCGCGTGCGGCGGAGGAATTTCCCGGACAAGTTCTTGAGCGAAATGGTCGTGCGCGCCTATCGTGACACCCCGACCGATGAGACGCACGCTCAAACTCCATCTCAAAGCCGCGCTGATCTGCGCCTTGGTCGCGATCGTGCTGTCTTTGCCTTTGCTCTGGGCTCTCCAACTTCCCGGCTGGCAGGGTTGGCGTCCGGAGTTGGTGAGTCCGCG
>JBILDG010000071.1:0-8192 GCA_044352715.1 Chthoniobacterales bacterium
TCGCATCGGCGGTCATTTGATTTAGCAAGGCATTGCGCGAACCTCCCCCAACAATGTGCAGCGTATCGGGAAAGTCGGGCATCCACGACTTCATCTGACGCAAAAGCACGCGGTATTTGAGAGCAAGGCTTTCCAAGATGACGCGCGTGATACCGGCTCGGGTGTTTGGCGCTTTTTGTCCCGTGCGTTCAAGCCATGCCGCGATAACGGCGGGCATATCGCAAGGACGGGCAAATTCCGGGGCATCCGGGTCAATGAAGACGTCGGTTTCCGTGCCGGCTGCTTTGGCGACGAGAGACGCATAATCAAGGACTTCGCCGCTGCGCTCCCAGTTGCGTTTGCACTCTTGCAGAAGCCACATGCCGGCCACATTCTTTAACAGTCGGGTCGTTCCGGCAATGCCTTGTTCGTTGGAAAAATTCGCTGCTCCCGTCGCCTCTGTCACCATCGCTTGGTCAAGCTCACGCCCAAGCAGTGACCAAGTTCCGGAGCTGAGAAAAAGCGGATTTTTTTCTGTCGTTGGAACGCCCGCCACCGCAGAGGCGGTGTCATGACTGCCGCAAAACACAACCAGCACATCACAAGGTTTGCCCTCATCGTCGAGAAGCGCTCCGGCAACTTGGCAAGGTTCGCTTACTGCAGGGAGAAGGTCTGCCGGAATTCCCAAGCGGCTCACCAAGTCGGTATCCCATTCGGCTGTGCCGGCCCTGAGCATTTGTGATGTGCTCGCGATGGTGCGCTCGACCGCAAGCCTGCCGCTCAACCAATAAGTCAACAGATCGGGGATAAACGCAATCTGGTGCGCGGCCTGCACCGCCGCAGGACGCTGCCGCGCTTCCGCAAAAAGCTGGTAAAGCGTGTTGAAAAACATCGGTTGGATTCCCGTCCGCCGGTAGAGTTCGTCTGGTGGCACCAGCGCCGAAACGGCCTCCATCATCCCGTCGGTGCGCGTGTCGCGATACATCCAAGGCAAACCCAGCAGGCTTCCAGTGGCGTCAAGCATTGCATAGTCGACCCCCCACGTATCAACAGCGACTGAGACGACATCGGATCCGAACTGCACCCTAGCTTTGCTGATACCACGGCGAATGTCGGAAAAAATCCGCATAATGTCCCAATGCAAACCGTCGGGCAGTCGGGTGCCGCCGGTAGGAAAACGTGCCATTTCCTCGAGACCCAATCGCCCGCCCTCATAAATCCCAGCCATGACTCGGCCGCTTTCAGCACCTAAGTCAACCGCCAAGTAAATTTGTTTAGCCATAATCAAGATTCCTCCGCTACCAAGATGCGCAGGCCCTGTGCGCCCACCGCTTCCCCGACCGGAGCTGGCGGTGCGGCGTCGACAATCCATAAATCCACATCTGCCGCTTTGGCAAAAAAGTAACTAGAGGCCACGCCCGCCTTCGAGACATCGGCCAAAAGAATGACTTCGTCCGACCGGCTGATCACAGCATTTTTCAGCCGCGCATTCACTTCGCTGGCATCACTGAAGCCGCGCTCGGGGTGAACCCCGCGGCACGAGAGAAAAGCCGCATCAAGGTGATAAATTTCCAGCGCTTTCTCTGCCGCCCAGCCGCCCGTGGAAAGGGAGTTGGGGCGCAAACTTCCTCCAAGCAGAACGCATTGGATGTCACGTTTCTCAGCCAAGGCCGTGGCAATCTGCAAGCCGTTTGTGACAACTATGAGCGGCTGGTCCGGGATCAACTGAGCCAACTGCAGGACCGTTGTGCTGGCGTCAAAATATATGGTCTGGCCGGGTTTGATCCGCGAAAGCGCCGCTTCCGCAATCCGTTGTTTGGCCGCGATGTTTTGCAAGGCGCGAGCCTGCACGGGGAACTCCTGCCGATTGACCTCCAGACGAACCGCCCCACCGTGGGAACGCAGCAACATGCCGTCCGCCTCCAGCTTCTCGAAATCACGCCGAACGGTCTCCTCCGTCACCCCCAGAGACTGGGCAACTTGGGAAGTCCTGACACTTCCACGCTCGGCCAGTTCATCCAAAACCCAACGGTGACGTTCCAACGCTAACATGTAAAAAATTTCCGAAATTATGGTTTTATCTGCAAGAATAAAAAATTCTTGCCTCAATTGCCACGAAAACACAGAATTTCCAACATTCGAAGTTCATTATCTTGAGTTGTTAGTTCTCCCAATATTAAAAACATAATTTTATGTCAAAAATTCCCTATGAGCTCGCCCGGGAAGCCTACGCATCCCTCGGAGTTGATACCGAAAAAGCCCTAACTACCCTCAGCAAAACTCCAATCTCAGTTCATTGCTGGCAAGGCGATGACGTCGGAGGATTTGAGTCAGCTTCCACCAGCGCTCCGGGCGGCGGGCTGGCTGTAACCGGCAACTACCCTGGCCGCGCCCGCACACCTGACGAGTTGCGCGCGGACTTGGAAAAAGTGTTCTCTCTTGTTCCCGGCAAGCACCGCCTCAACCTCCACGCGCTCTACCTCGAAAATGGTGGCCAGAAGGTGGATCGAGACGCCATCGAGACGAAACATTTCGAGGGGTGGGTCGATTGGGCGAAAAAACTCGGCCTGGGCATGGACTTCAACCCATCTTATTTCGCACATCCGAAAGCTGCCGACGGCTTCACCCTCGCCCACCACGACAAAGGCATCCGCGAGTTTTGGATCGAACACGGACGCCGCTGCCGCAAAATTGGAGCGGATATCGGACGCGCCCTCGGCTCCCCCTGCGTGACAAATGTATGGATTCCCGATGGCTACAAAGACATTCCAGTTGACCGGACCGCTCCCCGCCAGCGCTTGATCGAGTCTCTGGACGCCATTTTTGCCGAAAAACTTTCTGAAAAAAACGAGATCGACGCCGTGGAGTGCAAACTCTTCGGCATTGGCTCCGAAAGCTACACCGCCGGGTCACACGAATTTTACCTCAGCTACGCAGTTTCTCGCCAAAAGGCCGTGTGTCTAGACGCGGGACACTTTCACCCAACCGAGACGCTGGCAGATAAAATTTCATCCGTCCTGCTCTTCGTGCCCAGGCTGTTGCTGCACGTCAGCCGTGGAGTACGCTGGGACAGCGACCATGTCGTTATCCTCGACGATCCGACGCGCGCCGTTATGGAAGAACTGGTTCGCGGAGATTTTCTCAATCGCACCAGCATCGGGCTCGACTACTTCGACGCCAGCATCAATCGCGTTGCCGCGTGGATCATCGGCATCCGCGCCGCACAGAAAGCGCTTTTACTGGCCCTGCTCGAGCCATTGACTGCATTGCGAGAAGCTGAACAAGCGGGTGACTATACCCGCCGCCTCGCTCTTCTTGAAGAAAGCAAAGCACAACCATGGGGCGCCATCTGGGATGAGTTCTGCTCACGCTCAAATGTCCCTGCGGGCGCGGCTTGGATCGATGACGTAGGCAAATACGAGAAAGACGTTCTTGCCAAGCGCTGTTAAACAAAACGGAAAAACAAAGGCAATCCCACAAAAACAAATATTTTTGGTTGCCCAAAATATATCCGAAACATACTTTTCGTAATTTTTCGCCTTAATGAGTGCCACCACCATCTCGTCACCCAACCGCTCACTCGTCGAATCACTCGTCCGTGATATTCTATCTAAAGAAATCGGTTCCGTAACTCACAAAGCATCCGGTGGAGCCCCGACATTGGTCGTCAACAGTTCGGCCCGCCACATGCACATTTCTCCGGAGAACTTGGAGGTTCTATTTGGACCCGGTGCGGAGCTGACAGTTCACAAGTGGCTCTACCAAGAGGGCCAATTCGCATCCGAGCAAACAGTCACTTTGATTGGGCCCCGCAAACGAATCATTCCCAACCTCCGGATTCTGGGCCCGTGCCGCAACTTGACCCAGATTGAACTTGCTCTCACCGACGCCATCCAACTTGGCATGGATATTCCCGTCCGCATGTCCGGTGATATCGAAGGAACCACCGGCGCTTACATTATGGGCCCCAAAGGGATGCTGGAAATGAAGAACGGGGTCATTCGCGCCGCTCGCCATGTCCACATGTCGCCCTCCGATGCCGCTTTTTACGGCGTGAAGCACCTCGATCGTGTGACTCTGAGAGTTGAATCTGACGGCTGCGATACCCGCTTTGACGATATGATTGTCCGCGTGGATCCCACTTTTAAACTCGAGGTTCACATCGACACAGACGAGGCCAACGCCTGCGACCTTGACCGCGCCACCAAGGTTGAGCTAATTTGTAATTGACAAAACAAACCCAAAACAACATAAACAAAAACATGAACGAAGCAATCGGACTCATTGAAACACGCGGCTACGCGGGGTTGGTCGAGGCAAGTGATGCCATGGTCAAGGCCGCCAACGTCGAACTCATCAAATCCATCCCCATCGGAGGCGCACTGATCACCACGATCGTCCGTGGCGATGTGGGTAGCGTCAAAGCCGCCGTCGAGGCGGGCAAAGAAACCGCCGCTCGCGTTGGCAACCTCGTTGCCTCGCACGTCATCCCGCGCCCCGCGCCGGAACTGCTCAAATTCTTCACCGCTTAAACCTCAACCCAAAAACCAAATATTATGGCCGGACAAGCATTAGGAATGATCGAAACCAAGGGCCTCGTGGCGCAGTTCGAAGCTACGGACGCGATGCTCAAAGCAGCCAACGTTGATCTCGTCGGCTGGGAAAAAATCGGGTCGGGACACGTCGCCACGTTTATCCGCGGTGAAGTCGCCGCCGTAAAAGCCTCCGTCGAGGCCGGAGCCACCGCTGCCGGTTCCATCGGCGAGGTGGTAGCCGTTCACGTCATCCCCCGCCCGCACGGGGATCTCAGCAAGCTCGGCAAGTTTCTCGTCGAGAAAGCACCCGCCGCCAAGTAACGCCGCATGGCTTCCGCCCGCCAAATCTTGGTCGCCAACCTCGGCAGCACCTCGTTCAAGTTCCGCTTGTTCGAGATGCCGTCCGAACGTTTGCTGGCCAAAGGCGGGTTCGAACGCATCGGCTCCGACCGCGCCGCGTGGAAAATCCGCGTCGGCGACGCTCCCGAAAAGAGCGGCGAAGGCGCCATCAACTCGTATGAAGACGCCATCCGTCTCGCGGACAAAGAACTAGGCGGTTTCGGCGACCTCGCCGCCGTCGGTTTCAAACCCGTGATGGCCCGCGGCGTTTCCGGCACGCAGTTCATGGACGCCCGGGTGCTCGGCGCGATGGAAGAGATTTCCTCCCTCCTACCTGCGCACAACCCGCCCTATGTCGCCGGCGTGCGGCTTTTTAATAAGCTCTACCCGTCGTTGCCTTGCATCGGAACCTTCGAGACCGCCTTCTACGATCATGTGCCCGAGCGCAACCGCCGCTTCCCTATTCCTTTGGAGTGGGAAAAGAAATACGGCATCGCCCGCTACGGCTTCCACGGCGCCAGCCATCGCTACGTCAGCGAACGCTGCGCCGAACTCAAAGGCACCGATCTACTGCGCCTGGTCTCCTGCCACCTTGGCGGCAGCTCATCCATGGCCGCGGTCCTCAACGGCCGCGCCATCAACTCCAGCTGGGGAATGACACCGCAAAGCGGCCTGCCGCAAAACAACCGCGCCGGCGATTTCGATTGCTTCGCCATGATGTATCTCGCGCGGGAATGCGGACTCGGCTGGGACGCTGTGGAAAAATCCCTCGCCTCCGAATCCGGCCTCAAAGGCATGTCCGGCCTCCCCACAGGCGACATGCGCGATCTGCGTGAAGCCGCCAACGCTGGCAACAAGGACGCCCAACTCGCCATCGACGTCTTCGTCGCCGCCATCCGCAAATACCTCGGACAATTTTATCTCGAACTCAACGGCCTCGACGTCCTCGTCTTCACCGCCGGCATCGGAGAGAACAATCCCGACCTGCGCGCGGAAATCTGCGCCGACCTCGATTGTCTCGGCCTCAAGCTCGACGAGGCCGCCAACAATACCTGCCGCGCCTCCGAAGCCGTCATCAGCACGCCGGACTCCAAAGTCGAAGTGCACGTCATCCCCACCAACGAGGAAATCGTCATCGCCCGCAACGCCTGGCGCCTCCTGCAGGAACATCCCCAGAAAAAAGCCGCCTGAATTTTCCAACCACACCAACAAATCAACCAACACACACTATGCAACAAGCCCTAGGAATGATCGAAACCCGCGGCCTCATCGCCCTCGTCGAGGCGACCGATGCCATGCTCAAATCCGCCAACGTCGAACTCATGGGACCGCTGACCCAAGTCGGCAACGCCATGGTCACCGCTTGCGTAACCGGTGACGTCGCCGCCGTCAAAGCAGCCGTCGAAGCCGGCCGCACTGCCGCCCAGTCACTCGGCGAAATCGTCAGCGTGAGCGTCATCGCCCGACCGAACGCCGAAACCAGCGTCGTTCTGCCCAAAGCCAAGTAACGCCATGATTCTGGCGCAAGTCGAGGGCAGCGTCGTCGCGACGAAGAAGAACCCCAAAATGCTGGGGCACAAATTCCTCGTCGTCCGGCCGCTCGTCGTGGACTCACCGTCCGCCACCGAGTTCCGCAAAGGCTCCAGCACTCTGGTCGCCATCGACCAACTCGGAGCCGGCGAGGGCGAAGTCGTTCTCGTCGTGCAGGGAAGCTCCGCCCGCCTTGCCAGCACGGACAAGGACTCGCCCGTCGATGCCGTCGTGATCGGCATCGTGGACACCGTGGACCTCTCCAAACGCAAAATCTACCAAGCCCATTGAAAGGCGCTGAACCATGCCCGCGATTGACGAACAAGTAGTGACCAAAGTGGTGAGCGAAGTCCTCGCCCGCCTGCGCGCCCAATCTCCCGCCATCGCCTCCACCCCATCCGTCGCATCGGTCCCATCAGTCCCATCCAAAGCCGGCTCCTACGGCGTTTACGAGGACATGAACACCGCCTGCGAGGCCGCCGAGCGTTCGTTTGAAAAACTTCGCGCCGCCGGTGTCACCGCCCGCAAGAAAGCCATCGGCGTCATCCGCCGCCTCTGCGTCGAGAAAGCCGACGCGTGGGGCAGCATCGAGTTCGAAGAAACCAAGATTGGCCGTCTCGAGCACAAGATCGAAAAACTCAAAATTTGCGGCGACCTCGTGCCCGGTGTGGAGATGCTCGAGCGCATGGCGTTCAGCGGCGACTTCGGTCTTACCGTCATCGACTTCGCCCCGTGGGGCGTCATCGGTGCCGTGACACCCTCGACCCACAGCGTCCCCACTCTTACCGGCAACGCCATCAACATGATCGCCGCCGGCAACTCCGTTGTTTTCAACACCCACCCCGGCGCTGCGAAATGCGCTGCCGTCGCGATCAAGGCCTACAACGAGGCCATCGCCAAGGAAACCGGCATCACCGACCTTCTTTGCACCGTTGTCAAACCCACCCTCGAAACTTTCGAGGCGATGTGCAAAAACCCCCACGTCAAACTTCTCTGCGTCACCGGCGGCCCCGCCGTCGTCGCGGCTGCCATGAAAACCGGCAAGCGAGCCATCTGCGCCGGTCCCGGCAACCCGCCCGTCGTCGTCGATGAAACCGCCGATCTCGCCCGCGCCGCCGCCTCGATCATCCAAGGCGCGGCCTACGACAACAACCTGCTCTGCATCGGCGAAAAAGAAGTGTTTGTCGTTGATTCCGTTGCCGACAAGCTCATGGACGAACTCCGCAAAGCCGGCGCCGTCCAGCTCAACTCCCAGCAAGTCGAAGCCCTCGCGGACAAAGCTTTCGTTTTCCCGCAAGGCAAAGGCGCCGGTTGCCCGCACCCTGTCGTCAACCGCGACCTCGTCGGCCGCGACGCCGCCGTCCTCGCCCAAGCCATCGGACTCGATGTCCCCACCTCGACCAGACTCCTTTTCGGCGAAACCAAAGCCGACCATATCTTCGTGGACGAGGAACAAATGATGCCCTTCATCCCTGTCGTCCGCGTGCGCAACGTTGATGAAGCAATCAAGGAAGCCGTCAAAGCCGAGCATGGCTACAAGCACACCGCCGTGATGCACTCGCGCAACATCGACGCGCTCACCAAAATGGCGCAAATCGCCGACACCACCCTCTTCATCAAAAACGGTCCATGCATGACCGGCCTCGGCCTCGGCGGCGAAGGCTTCCTCAGCTTCAGCATCGCCACCCCGACCGGCGAAGGCGTCACCACACCAATGACCTTCACCCGCTCGCGCCGTTGCGTGATGGTCGAAAACCTCAACCTCTACTGAATGCGCACCGCTGTCATTGTCGGCCACATCACCTCCAC
>JBILDG010000072.1:0-8177 GCA_044352715.1 Chthoniobacterales bacterium
TTTTTCCGTGTGCGACAACGGAGTCGGCTTCGATCGCCGCGTCCAACCGGAAACGTATGACCGGTTGGTGCGCGAGCTCGGCGTCTCGTTCGGCCGGAATCTCGGGGCCGTGAAATGGTGGGGGGGGCAGGTGACCGAAGATCCGAGCCGTCCCGGATTCGCCGACCTTACGCCGTTGAAAAAGCGCAAGCCGGAAGCGCCCTCCGCCCGGTTCATGAAAGATCGCGGCCCGCAGTTGGATGTCGTGTACCACGGCAATCAGAACGAATACCCGTCGTTCATGGGCGAATACACAACCGAGACATCGGAGGTTAAAGGCAAACTGGAGCATCTGCCGGAAAATATCGAAGCGGCCGCGGAACTGGCGGCCGCCGTGCTGAAATACACCTTCCACGATTTCAGCCGTCCTGCCTGGTTCGAACCGGTGAACGAACCGCATTGGTCTTTCTGGAGCGATCCGCATCTGGCTGCGTGGCATTTGAAAACGGCCGAGGTCCTCAAGCGCGACTTTCCCGACATCAAGGTGGGAGGCCCCTGCCTGTCGATTGCCTATTTTTATCGTGACGATTACCGGCTGTGGAAAGGCATGAAAGATTTCATGGATGGAACCGGCGGCAAGCTGGATTTCTATTCCTTCCACACTTATGACTTCACCAATTTGAAGGATGGCGAATTCCGCGGTCGCGTGCAATCCGGTCTGCCGCTCGAGGGTGTGTTGGACTTGGTGCAAAACCATGCGGTTAATTCGTTCGGCAAAGAAGTTGATCTGGTGCTCAGCGAGCATGGCGGCTACGCGCTGGGCAAACAGGGGGCCTATGACGGTGAGACGGACGCGGCAAAGTTGGCGGCCCAATACTTTCCCGGTGAGTCCTTCGAACACGAAATGAAGAAGCGCTCGATCGTCAATGCGCTGATGCTGCAAGCCGTCGTGGCCAACACGTTGACTTTCATGCAGCACCCGCATGTCGTCAAAAAAGCCGTGCCGTTTCTGATTCCGGAATCGTGGGCTTGGGATCCGAAATACTATGCCCAGCTTTTCGTGCCCTACGACTACACCGACAAGACCCGGCCGGTGGCCACCCACCTGGTCAACTTTTACCGGTTGTTCCGCGGCATCGAGGGCCGCATGGTCAAGGTGCAGTGTGACGATCCCGATCTGCAGGTGCTGGCTGTGGTCAGCGGCCCGCGCCTCTTTTTGGTCATGAACAATCTGGGCCTGGAACCAGAAGCGGTCTCCATCGAGGGAATCGACGCGCCGGACGTGGAGATCCGGCGTCTCGGGCGCAACGCCGATTTCACCGGCTACTACGCGGAGGAGACCATGGCACGACCGGACGTGCTGACCCTCCAGGGGCTCGAGGCGGTGGTGCTGATCGCGGATTTCGGAAGCCCGATCGAGGAGGAGTCCTCGGTGAATGAAATTGTTTGCTACGGCGACCAAACAGTCCTCCCGCTCAAGGACGCGGAATTTCGGATCGAGGTTCCCGTTGACGGGGAGATTGACTATGCCGTGTTGCGCATTGGATTGACCCGCCCACCCGGCCTGAGCCACGACCCGGTTGTGACGCTGAATGGACGCGAGTTGTCCGTCCCCAGCGAGGATTGTGCCGACCGGCTTGAAGACAAGGAGTATGCAACCACCAAACTGATCCCACTCGATCCTGCCGATCTCCGTGGAGAGAACATCGTGAGGGTGACTTTCCCGGACGGCGAAGCCGGCGCGGTCGGTTCGGCGGTGATCCGGGCGGCGGTGCGCAACCGCCCAACCGGAAGTTAACCGGTCATATCATTGATGAGCACTGCACCCCTGAAAGGAACAACAAATGAATAAACTGAAATATTGGGTTACCGCCGGCGCGGGCTTAATTGCCGTGCAGACCCAGGCGGACACACCGCCAACGCAGACCTCGGACCGTCCCAATGTCGTGGTTTTTCTGATCGATGATCTCAGCCACTACGGCGTGACCGCTTATGGGGCGGACCGGGTGACCTCCAATCAGGAACTGTTCACGAACGAGTCGTTCGCCACCCCGAGGATTGACAGTCTGGCGGCAGACGGACTGCGCTGTGAATACGCGTATGCCTACTCGGTGTGCGAGCCCAGCCGGGTGGCGATCATGACCGGAATGAACAACAACCGTAACTTCATTCAGGCCAAAGCGCTCCACGAATCGCAGGTCACTTTCGGCGATATTTTCCAGAAAGCGGGATACGCCACCTGCATGGTCGGCAAATGGAAGCAGACGCGCGGCACCAAAGAGTCCCCCGGCGAGGATTACATTTCCAAATTCGGATGGGATGAGTTTCTTTGCTTCGATGTCACCGGCGAGGGGCGCCGCATGATCGAGCCGTGGATGGTTGAAAACGGCACACCCCGCAGTTTCGACGGCATCGACCCCGCCACGGGGCGAAGGTATTACGGGCCGGACCTCATCAACCGGTTCGCCTTGAATTTCATCGAGCGTCACAAGAACGAACCGTTTTTCCTCTACTACCCCATGCTGCTGGTGCACGACGAACACACACCGACTCCGGACACAAAACCGGCAAAGTTGTTCGACGAATTCGACGTGGAAAAGCCCGCCGAGTTCGGACCCATGAAGGGCGATGAGCGGATTTATTTTCCGGACATGTTGAATTACATGGACAAAATGGTCGGCAATGTGCTGGCCAAACTTGATCAGCTCGGACTGAGTGACAACACGCTCGTCGTTGTCATGGCCGACAATGGGACGAAGGAGTGCTTTTCACACGTGCGGCCGGACGGATCACTCTATCCGGGAGGAAAGGGCAGCACCGCGGAAAACGGGATCCGCGTTCCGCTGCTGCTGCGATGGCCGGCGAAAATCCCGGCGGGAGAGGTGTATTCCGGCCTGGTCAATATCACAGATATCTTCCCGACCCTCTGCGAGGCGGCGGGTCTTTCCTTTCCGGATCTTGGGCGGCTCGACGGGAAAAGCTTCTGGCCGCAAGCCACCGGACAGAGTTCATCGCCGCACCGCGAGGCCATCTACACTTGGTATAACGCCAATCAGCCCTCCACAGATCTGGATACTTTGCTGGAGTATGCCCACACGAGGGATTTCAAACGCTACGCCCCTCACAAGGGGTTTCCCCACGGCAGGTTTTTTGATCTGCGCACCGACCCACTTGAGCAGGCTGGGGAACCGGTTGTCAAGTTTACGTGGGACCGCTGGCATTATTCCGGGCTCGATACCGCAAACCTGACCCCGGAACAACAGGCGGCCTACGACTCGCTGGGGAAAATCCTAGAGTCCAACAAATTCACTCCTGTCCAAGGACTGGAAATCATCAACGGTGATGCCCCTTTGCGGGTGGGAGATACCGGGACGCTGGAATACCGGGTGCTTCCGGCCGGGGCCACCCGCCAAGGCGTCGTCTGGGAGTCCAGTGACCCTGACGTCGTATCGGTTGACAAATTTGGGACGTTGGCCGCGCACAAACCGGGCCGGGCAACCATTACCGTTTACTCCTGGGACGATGCCTACCCGGTTGCATCAAACAGCGAGCAGACGTTCTCCAGAGAGGGGATACAGGCGAAGGTGAGTTTCGAAGTTTCGCGCTAGCAACCACATGGTGTTTGACAGGCATACTTCATCCGAGTATTTTGAGAACGTTAACACATTCATTGTGCGCGCGAATTGCTGTTACATCAAGCAAGTGTCTTCTTTATGAGACAGATTGAACCCACCAGAACCCTCATCGTTTCGCTGATGCTTTTCGGCGCATGGGCCACCCCCGGGTGGGCGGAGCCTGCCGAAAAGAAGAGGGTGCTTCTGCTTGGGGATGCAGTTATGGAGGCCTATCGCCCTGAGGTGTCCAAGATTCTCGAGGGGGAAGCAATATTGACCTTTGCGCGACTGCCGGAGGGCGCAAGGCCCGACTGGGATTCCTTCTTCCGCACCCACGTCGATAACGGCAAGTGGGATGTAATTCATTTCGCCTACGGCCGTGAGCTGATGCGGCACGAAAACAGTGCGCCGACCGTACCCGCAGATGAAGCGCATGGCATTTATAAAGGCCTGTTGACTAGGCTGCAGGGCGCGGCTCCGATTCTGATAGGTTGCACGGTGACCCCCGTGAACGGAGTCATGCCGGGATCCGCTGAGCCCGTGGAATCCGATTATCCCGCGAAATTCAAACAGTCCATTGCTGCTGCGGGGCTGCCCGTCAATGATCTCGCCGATTACACCCAGACGCGGCTTGCCGAGATGGTTCAACCTGACTCTAACTTACCGACGGCGCTGGGAGCTCAGATGATGGGTGAGGTGGTGGCGAACTCTATCCTTGAGGCGTTAAACTCCAACTCAACCACTTCAGCCAGTCAGCCGAGGATTCTGGTTGTCGGAGATTCCGTGGTCAGCGGCTACTATAGTGCACTTGCTAAATTGTTCGACGGAAAGGCAGCGGTTTACAAGGACGGCACGACCTACAACGAACCACGTCCGCGTTGGGGTAAAATCGTCGACCGGTATCTTGCTGCCGGCGGGCCTGACGGGTGGGATGTGATCCAATTCAACTGGGGGTTGCATGCGGTGAAATATGTGGATGAAAACAATAAAAACTGCATCCCAGATGATCCCGGTGCCCGCATCCAGTTCACCGTGGAGGAGTATGCCCGGCAACTGGAGCTATGGGTTAACGAGCTTAAAAGGACCAATGCAAAACTAATTTTCGCAACGACCACTCCGGTTCCCGAGGGAGCCCGCGGATCCATCCCGCACATTGATGTCACGCCCTACAATGAAGCTGCCAAAGCCATTATGGCGCATCACGGGATCACCGTGAACGATCTGTATGCGTTCGCTTATCCTCGTCTGGGTGAGTTGCAAATTGCGAAAAATGTCCATTTTACCCCCTCCGGATCGAAAGAGTTGGCGCGCAAGACCCATGAGGCGATCACGTCTTTGCTCGGAGATGGGGCGCATTCCCCGACTGGAAATTAAGAACATGAAGAGCAGGAAAAACTCATTGATCAGTAAGTCTGCGCTATTTGCCATGGCCATGATTTCCCAAGTTACTTGCTTTGGCACGGATTTTTACACGCCGGCGGAGGACATCGACGGGTTGAAAGCGACGACGGATGTGCAGGAATACCTGCCTAATGTTCTGATCATTGGCGACTCAATTTCGATCGGCTACACCCCGGCGGTGCGCAAACATTTTGAGGGACGGGCCAATGTGTTTCGCCCTGACGCCAACTGCGGGGACACCATTAATGGCCTCCGACAGATCGACAAGTGGCTGGGGCAAAAGAAATGGGATGTGATCCATTTCAACTGGGGTCTGCACGATCTCTGCTACCGCCACCCGGAATCTAAAGATCCCGGCCGAAGAGACAAGGTGCGAGGAAACCAATCCGTGCCGCTTGATAAATACAAGGAAAATCTCGAAAAGTTAGTAGTTCGGCTCAAAAAAACAGGCGCCCAGCTCATCTGGGCATCAACCACGGTCGTTCCCGAGAACGAGCTCGGACGCATTGCCGGCGACGAACTCAAATACAACGCTGTTGCAGCCGAAATCATGGAGCGTCACGGCGTGACGGTAAATGATCTGCACGCGCTGACGGCAAATTTCCCGCCCGAGTTTTTTGCGGGATACGGTAGTGGGGTCGGGAACGTCCATTTTTCAAGGGACCAAGGCAGCCCGCGAATTGGGCAGCAGGTCTCAGCATGTGTGGAAGCTGCGTTGACCGAAAGGCTCAACAAGTGACCAGCCCCATGTGATTTGCCGGCCTAGCAGGGAGGGTACAAGATGATAAGCAAAAGCGCCTCAACAATCATTGCAGTGTTATGCGGAGCGCATTCGCTGATGGTAGCGCCTTCGCACTCGCAGCATCCAAATGTCATCATAGTGATGACAGACGACCAGGGATATGGCGATCTCTCCTGTCACGGCAATCCGGTGCTGAAAACTCCCGAACTTGACAAGCTCTGGTCCGAGAGCGTGCGTCTAACCGATTTTCACGCGTCCTCGCTTTGCACCCCGTCGCGGGCCTCGCTGATGACCGGGCGCGACTGCCTTCGCACTGGTGCATGGGCAACCACCCGGGGCAGGTCACTGCTCAGGAAAGATGAAACAACCATGGCGGATGTGTTTGCGGCCTGCGGCTACAGGACGGGCCTGTTCGGCAAATGGCACCTCGGAGACAATTACCCTTTCCGACCGCAGGACCGTGGATTTCAAGAAGTACTCTGGCATCTCGGTGGAGGCTTGGAGCAAACGCCTGACTATTGGGGAAACAACTATTTTGACGACAGGTATTGGCACAACGGGAAGCTGATTCAGTTCACCGGCTATTGCACCGATGTCTGGTTCGACGGTGCGATGTCCTTCATCAAGGAAAGCGTCGGGAACGGTCAACCGTTTTTCGCCTACATTGCAACTAATGCCCCGCATGATCCTTACCGGGTCGATCCCAAATACAGTGAACCCTATCGAAAAGCGGGTATCGAGGCGAAGCGTGCAAATTTTTACGGGATGATCGCCAATCTCGATGAAAACATGGCGCGCCTGCTCGATTTGGTCGATCGCCTCGGCATACGCGAAAATACCATTCTGATTTTCTTGTCGGATAACGGCACCTCCGCCGGTGCGTCCACGGACAATGAAACCCAGAAGATCCTGTCCGGATTCAACGCCGGCATGCGCGGAATCAAAACCAGCTATTATGATGGCGGCCATCGCGTCCCGTGCTTTGTCCGATGGCCATCACATGATCTGCAGGGCGGGCGTGATATTGCCGAACTCACATCGATAAACGACCTGCTACCGACGCTGATAGACCTGTGCGGCTTGGAAAAACCCAAGGACGTAGCCTTCGACGGCACAAGCTTGGCCACGCTGTTGCTGGGGAAGGTTTCCGCGTTGCCGGAGCGCACGCTGTTTGTTCACATCGGAACCGGGGAGGGGCCGCATGGGGAATGGCGAGGAACGGTGATGCGTCGCAAGTGGCGGCTGGTTGGAGGTAAAGAGCTGTACGACATCTCAACCGATCCTGGGCAGCAGGATGATGTTTCCTCGCAACACCCCGAAGTTGTCCAGTCCATGCGGGCCGATTATGCCGCCTGGTGGAAGGGAATTGCCTCCGGACCCATGGATCCCTGTCCGATCATCATCGGTTCGGATCGGGAAAACCCGTCTTGTCTGACCTGTTTCGACTGGGCCGGAACGAAGGGAGCGACTGCGTGGGCGCAATATCTGATTCGGACGGCCGAGAACGTCAATGGCTGGTGGAATATCGAGGTGGAGCGCGATGGGACCTACGAGTTCTCACTTCGCCGTTGGCCGGAGGAGTCCAACCTGCCGATCAATGGCGCGCCGGACAAAGCCGGGTACCAAAAAATCGGGGTGACTGCGGCACGTATCAAGGTGGGAGGCATTGTGGAAGAACAGCCGGTGCCGGAAGACGCGGCGGCGGTCGTGTTTACCATACCGTTGCCAGCCGGGGAAACCAGGTTGCAAACCTGGTTTTTGAACGAACAAACCAACGATCCGGAACGCGGCGCCTATTACGTTTATGTCAAGCGACTGTGAACATCGAAAAACCACGAACATGACAAAACAATACTGCAATCAAAGACGGTGGAGGCGCTTTGCGTGCGGGGCTCTCTTCACGTTGATGGGCTGCGCCGGAGGGGCGGCGGAGCCGGCCAAGGAAACCGGCGACGAATTTGCCGCAGACGATCTGTTGGAGATCGCCAATGTCCGTAGCTACACGACCGAACTGGAGGGGAAGCTGCTCATCGAAGGGGAGCGCACTTCTCATCCCGACGCGCAGTGGTTTCCGCACGCGGGATTGGGGCTGTTCATTTGCTGGGGACCGGAGTCGGCGCAGGGCACCGGCGAGCCTTGGCTCACCATGGTAAATCCTGATAAGAAACTTGGCTCAGTCACGAAACACGGCTACTCCCCGCCTTCCGATTGGTTTGAGATTTTCAAGAAGTGGGATCCCGACCGCTATGACCCGGACAAATGGATGAAAGCGGCCAAGGAAGCCGGGTTTAATTACGTAGTGTTTATCGCGAAGCACCATCTCGGCTACGCCCTCTGGCCCAGCGATGTCGGGGAGATGGGGGTCAAACAGTATCTGGGCGGTCGCGATCTGCTGCAGCCGTTTGTCGATGCCTGCCGCAAATACGGTCTGAAGGTGGGAA
>JBILDG010000073.1:0-8161 GCA_044352715.1 Chthoniobacterales bacterium
AGTCGTCGCGAGGAAGTAGTTTCTCCTTCACGCTCAGGATGCCTGAAAGTTTCCCTTGCGGACATACTCACCCGCGGCCCCGCGCGCCGCTTGGGCATCGAGGTCCATGAATTGCTGGCCCGCATCAGGTGGATCGACGAGGTTCCTCCCGCGCTGTTGGACGACGTTAATGGGGAAGCGCGGAAAATTGTGCAGGATTTCCTGGCCAGCGCGGCCGCGCGCACGGTTTTGGGGCGTCTGAATGGGGCGGTGAATCTCTGGCGCGAGCGGGCCTTCGATGTGGTGCTCGACGGAAGTGTGGTCAGTGGCGTATTCGACCGCGTGGTCGTTCGCTTGAACGAAACCGGACAGCCTGTCGGTGCCGATATCTACGATTTCAAGCTAGCCTCGCCCGGCCAAGGACTCAACGCGCGCCACGCTGGCCAGTTGCTGAATTACCGTCAGGCGGCGGCGTCCTTGCTCGGGCTGCCGTTGGAAAAAATCACCGCCGAGGCTGTGGGTCTTGGCCTTCCTTGACTGGCTTACTCCCATCAGGCAGTTTCTGCACCCCTATGGTTCATCCTTTTCTTGCCGTGATCGATCAAACAAATGCCGCCCTCAATGAGACAATGACGCGCGGACAGGAAATCGTCCAAGCGGCGATGACGTGGGCCTTCGAGAAAGGTCCGGGCTTCGCCATGTCAGTCTTGGCGGCCATTGCGGTTTATCTGATCGGCAGCTGGGTGGCCTCGTTTGCCCATCGGCTTCTCCTGAAGGCGCTCAACCGGCAGGGCATGGACCCGACCTTCTCGGTCTATTTGGCCAACATCGCGCAGGCGGCGATGCTTGTGCTGGTGATCATCACTGCGCTCGGTCAACTCGGCGTGCCCACCACGCAGTTCGCCGCGCTGATCGCCGCCGCCGGTCTGGCCATCGGGTTGGCTTTGCAGGGGAATCTCTCGAACTTCGCCTCCGGATTTCTGCTCGTCTTTTTCCGTCCCTTCAAACGCGGGGATTACATCATGGCCGGCGGAGCCGAAGGCACGATCGAGGAAATCGGCATCTTCACCACCACGCTGAAGAGCTTGGACAATAAAAAAATTGTCGTTCCCAACTCGGCCGTGACCGGCGGCAATATCACCAACTTCACCGCCAGCTCGAAACGCCTTGTCTGCGTCCCGTGTGTCGTGGCAGGAACGAATTCCCCAGAAACTGTCCGCACCAGCTTGCTGCGATCGGCGTCCGGTAATGCGAACCTTTTGCCCGATCCCGCGCCGGTTGCTGTTATCACCTCGCTCGGCGAGAACAAATACACCATGGAGCTGCGCGCTTGGTGCCCACCCGAAAAATATTGGGATGCCTTTTTCTCCCTCAACGAAGCCGCCAAAGCCGCCCTTGACCACGACGCCGTCGCCGCCCCCGTCCCGGTGATGACTATCCAGCAACGGTAGCCAACGCAGGAAAATACCGGTCTCGGGGAGCACGGCCGCCTCAGCCGTGGTCATCGGCGCCCTCGCCGATGAGTTGGTTTGTTGTTTGCAGGGACCGCCGGGCGGGGGCGCCCGGCGGGACACGCGAGGCGCGAGTGGTCCCCGTGGAGAAGCTGACCGAAGGAGGCCTTGTGGGGTCAGGAGCCAATACGGTCTGAGATCAGCGGGACATTATCGATCGTCTCAACTTCCAAAGCGGCACTTTCCATTAGAGATCGGTCAGACATGGACAGAGAGTCGAGTTCTGGCGATTCAAACCACGTCAGACTTTTCAAGCAGGCCGCAATAGGAAAAGCCCCGTGATAAACGGCTTCGGCGCAGCCGAGCAATCGTGAGAGTTTACTGCCGTTTCGCAAAAGGGCCGCAATATCCAGATAGTCTTTGAGTTCCACTCGGTTGACCAATGCTGCCAATTTGTCGGCGGCGATATCTTCCAATGAGGCAACACGGCAAGCATTGAGCAGAGCAGGTGGGGCCACGACGCCCAAGGAAAGTCGTCCGAAGAACGACAGCTTAACGCCTTGATGCATCACACTGAGTGTATCCGGAGCTGCTTGGAGTATGTCATCACCAAGCTTCAGGTTTTGGTGAAGCGCGAGCGGTTCGAAGCTTTGGGATGAAAAGAAATCAAAATCTATCGATTGACGGTGACCAAGGTGCAGGGCCAGAGCCGTTCCACCATAAAGAACCCAACCGGGAAGCCCGTGAGAAAGACAGCTATCCCACAAAGATCTTTGTGCGGGTGGAAGGATTTCGAGGTGCCAGTTCAACGCGGGGGCCAAGGTGCTGGTTGAGTTGGCAATGGTGGAACGGGAATCAGCCCAGTTTTTTTATGCCAAAAAACCCATGATTTGAGATCGAACAAACCTCTTGGTGGGTTGTGCAAGACCCGGGCAAAAATGTCAGAACCGTAGAGTTGACGAGCTTCAGCGACATCATTCCAGTCGCCCATCACCATCACTTGAGCGGCAGCACGTTCAGGGGATGGAGCGGTAGTATTGTTCCACCAAAAAAGACGCATGAAACGCGGGGCATTAGACACATGGTGATTTTACAATGTCAGTAGGTGACGGGCAAGTTTGAGAGCGCGCTAGTGAGGGGGAAGCAGTTGGTGGGAAAGCGGGAAAGTAACAGGGTGGGAAAGTGGGGGCAGCCGTAGGCTGCGGTATGTAGGTGCGAAGGTGCGAAGTGGAAAGTTCGAAGGTGGGCTGCAGAGGTTGGCAGGCGTAAGTTAGCAAAGGGCAGATGCTAGAGTTCAGACCCCCCGGAGGTCAGGTTTCGGAGAGAGGGGGGTAATCACGAGGACTGCAAAAGTTTCAAGCGGGGGAAGTAGCGGCGCAAGTAGCCGCGGTCAATGGCGGCGAGCCGGTCGCACTGAACCTGGGCGTGCGCGGCAATGAGAAAATCCGGCACGAGATGAGTGCGCGGACCGCCCTCCTTCCGATACCTCCAGTGGATGCAGCCGGCCAAATGAGCGGCCTCAGCAGAAATGTCGTCGTAGCTGATAGTGAGCGCTTCGAGTTGCTTGAGCAATTGCGAGGGGGATGGGCAACCCGGCGACATTTCGGCAAAGACAACCGGGCAGATGTGCAGTGATCCCTCCTCCGCAGCCTCGCTCAGAGCGTTTTCCCACGACTCATACCCAGGCTCCTTCTCCCAGACGGCAAGAAGCACCGAGGTGTCTATTGCCGTCCTCACTTACGCGTCCTGCCCTCCTTGGAAGGCAGGACCGCCGGGCCGCGCAACTCATCAAGCGCTTGGCGGGTGCTTCGCCCAGCGTAAGGGTTGCGCCAAGCCCCGCGGAACTTATCCCAAGCATCGGGTGCAATGGTCTTGGTTGCCTTGAGAAAAGGAGCCTCCTCGTCGAATTCCAAACGATCACCGACACGGAGATTGAGTCTCCGTCGCAGTGCGATGGGGATGGTAATTTGACCTTTACTGGTAAGCGTAGCTTGCATTACAAAAAAGTAAGGAATATGGGCGGGGAAGTCAAGGCAAGGACTTGAGCCTCGGTAGAACCAGTGATGAAGGCGAGAGGTGAGGGATGAGAGAGCGGAGACCAGAAGGCTGAGACTTGAGTGGGGAGGTTGGAGCGTGGAAAGGTGGGAAAGTTCGAACGTAGAAATGTTGAAGGTCTCGGGGAGCACGTCCGCCTCGGGCGTGGTCATCGGCGCCCTCGCCGATGAGGTTTTATCAATCGCAGCGCCGCGCGGGGCGCACGGCGCAACACGCGAGGCGCGTGTGGTCCCCGAGACCACATTGGAATGCAGATCCAACAAAGAAGTTAACGGACGCCTTGTTCGGCGAGGACTTTGTTGAAGGATTTGATGGAGCCGTCGGGAAAGCAGATGTGGGGGCCGTTGGGATGGACACTGACTTTTTCGATCAGCCATGGTTGCGTCGCCCAGCGGTTGGCAATACCCGCCTCGGCGGAAAACATGGTGGGTACATAGTGGACCTTGGGGCGTTCATCTTTGGGCACACCTTGGGCAGCCATTTGAGAGACGCAGGTTGGGCATTGCCAGGTTTTTGGTGTGATGCCGTATTTCTCAAGGGCGCCCAGCCAGAATGTTTCCCAAAGCTGGGTTTCGATCGGAGAGGGGCCCTGAGGCCAAACGTTTTGATGATCCTGCAAGTAGCCGTGCAACCCGACATTAATACTCCGCATGTTGGCCATGCAGGCCGCTTCGCCCGAGCGGTAGATAAAATTGCGAAGGTTCGGGACGAATAAGAGCAGCAGGATGACGATGATCAAAGCTGCCGCCAAAACCTCCAAGAGGGTGAAGGCTTTACTATTTTGAGGATTCCTCAAATGGAATTACTGACTGACCAGAATACGGTTGCCAACTTTGAGGCCGTTAAGGGAGAAGGTGTTAGTAGATACGGGTATTCCGTTAGTCGATACGGCAAAAATTCCGGTGTTGTTGCCAGAGAAAGTAATTATGGCTTTGTCCGAGGTGAGGTTAGCATTAAACCCACCGCCTCCAATGTTTTGATATGAAGTCGTAATTATGTTAGTGCCACTGTTTGTAACCACGGTAGTTGACGGTCCAACACCATTGAACAGACCCCCGCTGACCTGTTTGCTGTTGTTATTTATGTTGGCAACTGTCGTCCCAACAAAAGAGCGTCCGTTCAAATAAATTACAAAATAATTATCGTTGGGATTAACGGTAATAGATGTAGCACTGGTGTTTGTCGAGGTTGTAGGAGTCCCATTGAAAAGGCCAAAGCCAATAATCCCCGAGATGGCATTGGTGCCGGATACAGTTGCTGAGTAGTAGCCATTGAACTGCCCATCGTAATAAGCGCCGTTGGCCCAAGGGCCGGGGCCGAAGCCGCCGGCGAAGCTGGAGGCGGTGGCAAAGGTGAGTGCGAAAAGAGAAGCGGCGAGGTTTTTCATGGCGGGATCGGTGATAGCTAAAAAGTAGCTTCTTGTCGAAGGGGCGTGCAAGGGAAAAGTCGCTTGAGCTTCAAAGGCGCGTGGCTTGCAGTAAAATTCTCGTGACGGCTTCTAATTTTTGGCCCGGCGAAATTCTTCCAAGGCAAGCTGTTGGAGACGAAGGCTTTCGTTTAGCTTGGTGCGCTCGTCAAGCAACTGGCGGATATTAACGGCGTCCTGGCTGAGAAAGACTGAGCGGCCGTCTTGGTTGTAACGCGGGCCACCATCGCTGGGGTAGCCTTTTTGGAATCGCTCACTCTGGGCTGCGGCAATGCGATCCTGCAAATTCCGGAGGGCGACTTCGGTGCGGCCAACCTGGTTTTGTAGCGCTTTTTCTTTTTGGTCTGTGGCCTGTGCAGCCATGGCTTGGGATTGCTCCACGAGCTCGCGGGCTTTTTGTCTCTCGTGCTGCTGACGAGCTTGAATCATCGCATTGTGTTGACGGGAGGCATCGGTTTGCAGCTGCTCGGCCTGATCGAGGTCGTTGGTGAAGGCTTCGGCTGGTGCTCGGCCTTCCATGGTTCCATCGGTGACGATGAAATCAGGGCCGTCCTTCCGGACCAGCGTGACTTTCTTGCCTGCGGGGAACCCATGAATGCCGTGTTCGTGGGTGACGCTGAAGGGCTGGACTACAAAATAGGTGCCCTCTGGGGAAAGCCGCACTTGAGGTGTCGGAGCCATTTCTTTCAAAGGCACCGGTGGTTGGGTGGCATAATGCTGGTATGCGTAGTATCCAAAAACGGTCAGAAGAATAACGAGAAAGAGGGATTTCATTTTTTTGAGGCTCTCGATGCAAATGTTTAATAAACAAGAATCATACGATCAAGCACTGTATCAAAGGATTCATAAGGCACGAAAATGTCGACAAGCACTGGGATAGACATCGAGATGAAATAGTGGAAAAATCGCTGATTAGTTAGTTGCCATGCGCCGGGGACGTCGCGCCCTACCCTGCGGATGATGATGAAAAAGACCAAGGGGAGGCCTGATTATTCCAACCAGTTTTCGAGCTTGAGCTGCGGGATACGGGAAAACTCTCGAGTGTTGGCTGTGATGAGCTTGGCTTTGAGGGCGAGGGCATGACCCGCGATCAAGGTGTCGTAGGGCCCGATGCCGCGGCCCTCTTTTTCCAAGTGCGCTCGCAGGGTGGCTGCTTCGGTGGCGGCTTGGGGGTCGAACGGATAAATCGCAAAGGGGGCCAAGGCGTCTTCGAGTGATTTGCGCTTCTTGGCGGTGGAGCCGCTTTTTTCGATCCCGACCATCAACTCGTAATACGAAACAGTGGAAATGCCAATCGCGCCGGGTGGGCAGGCGCGGACTTTTTCGGCAAGCTCTTCCCGACCTCGCAGCAGGGCGATCAAGGTGTCGGTGTCGAATAAAATGGTGGTCACGGAAAGATCGGCGGACGGGTTTGGGGTTCTGGTGGTTGCTCGCGTCGGAAGTCATGCAGGAGAACGCTGAGCCCTTTGAGCCCGCGTTCAAAACGTGTCCATACGTCTTCTTCAGGGGTGATGATCAGGCTGCGTCCGCGACGGCGGATGTGGGCGCTATGGCCGGGCAGTCGGAATTTCTTGGGCAGTCGGATGGCTTGGCTGTTGCCACTGGTGAAGATTTTGGCCCGGTCGGCTGTTTTGGAGGCTGTTTTCATATATACGTAAGGATATACAAAAGAGGTCGGATGGCAAGTGAGGGTAGAGCAAAAGTTGAGGGCTGACCGGGAGTGGGGTATTGGGGAGTTGGGGTCATCCGCGGGGGCGCGGATGACGACGGCCGGGGGCGGCCGTGGTCCCCGGGGCCGCAAGCAAAAGGCATGGAGGCTTGGGGACGTTGGAATGAAACTCGTTTGGGCGGGCGATGTTTAGTCACGCGGCGGGCCGGGGACGTCCCGCCCTACCTGCGAGAAAGGGTTATTGGCTTTCTTTGGGGGCGGGGTGGTGGGCGAGGACGGGGCGCATGGTGAATTGGGTGGGGGTCTCGACGAGGCCGGCGCTGACGGCGTAGCGGGTGAGGGTGGCGGTGTCGTGGATGTTGAGCTTTTCCATGAGGTGCTGGCGGTGTTTCTCGACGGTCTTGATGCTGATGCCGAGGTGGTCGGCGGTTTGCTTGTTGGCATTGCCCTCGGCGATGAGCTGGAGGACTTCGATCTCGCGCTCGGTGAGGCAAGCGGTCTGTTTGCGGTGAAGTGTGCCGTCCTTTTCGTCTTTTTCATATTGGGCCATTTTGCGGGTGGCATTGCGGCTGAAGTGCTTTTTGCCTCGGGCAACTTCGCGGATGGCATGGGTGAGGACGGCGGTGGCGTTGTGTTTGGTGATAAAGCCGTCCACCCCGGCTTCGAGGGCATGCTGGAGGTAGAGGTCTTCCTCGTAGGCGGTGAGCATGAGGACGCGGGTGGCGGGGGAGCGGCGGATGATGTGGCGGGCGGAGTCGAGGCCGTTGAGGTTGGGCATGGCCACATCGAGGGTCACGACGTCGGGTTTGAGTCGGGCGGCTTCTTCGGCGCCCTTGCGTCCGTCGTCGGCTTGACCGACAACTTTGAGGTCTTTCTCCTTGTCGATGATGGTGGCGAGGGCCTCGCGCATCATTTTGTGGTCATCGATGATGAGGACAGTGGTCTGTTTCATGGTTTTTTGTCTCCGTTGTGGCCGGGGCGGCCGTTGAGAGGGACTGCGGCGTGAACGGTGGTGCCGGCGCCGGGTTTGGCATGGATGTGAAGTTCTCCGCCGAGCATTTCGGCCCGCTCCCGCATCGTGAGCAAGCCGAGGTGACCGTTTTTTTGGGCTTCCTGCGGAAGGTCTCGGTCAAAGGAGCGTCCGTTGTCGCCGATTTCCAGATGGACGACCGATGTGTCGACGTGGAGACGGACCCAGGCCTGCGAGGCGGCGGAGTGTTTTTCGATATTGTTCAAGGCTTCTTGGGCGATGCGGTAGAGGGAGGTTCTCTGCTCGATGTCGAGTATGTCGTGGCGCTCGATCTGGCAGTCCAAGACGAGGTCGAAGGGAACGCGCTCGCGCAGCTGACCGACATGGCTGTCCAAGGCCCGGCAGAGGCAGAACTGGTCGACCATGGCGGGCCGGAGGTCGCGGGCGAATTTCCTGACTTCGGCCAGCGTTACCAAGAGGTCATTGCGAAGCTTGTCCAGGTCTTGGATGACGGCTGACTTGGTCGATTTCTTTTTGGTGAGGGCGAGGCGGTTGGTGGCCGCGGACAAGACTTGGGCGATATTGTCGTGGAGTTCCCGGCTGATGACCCG
>JBILDG010000074.1:0-8081 GCA_044352715.1 Chthoniobacterales bacterium
CGATCAAGAGCGGCGAACCCCCGGAGGTCGTCTGCGAGATCGAAGTGGCGCGTTGGTTTCGCGCAACCGGGGAGGGCAAGCCATGAAAATTCTTTTCGTGCAGCTTGTGGTCGCGTTCGTGATGTGCGGCTGGTTACGGGCGGAGGAGGCTGGCCCGCAGGATTTGTTGATGGTGCCCGCGGTGGCGCCCCGTGGTGGCGAGGACGCCCCGGAACCGGCCGGAATGACTGCGTCAGAAGAGGGCCAAGAAGCCGCGGCCACCGTGGAGGGTGATGTCTACCCGCTCTCGCGTTATTCCGCGTTGTGGACCCGCTCGCCCTTCCAACTTGAATCGATCGCGCCCACGGCGCTGTCCGAGGGTATCGGCCAGCGTTATGCTCTGACTGGCATCGCGCAAATCGACGGTGAACCGATTGTGTTCGTGATGGATCGGGGCACGCAGGAGCGTTCCATGGTGAAAAAGGACGGCAGCAAGTCCGGGCTCGCGCTCGTCCAGATCGATGTGCAGCAGAAATATGCGGATTCGACGGCGACTGTGCGCCTCGACGGCGAGGTGGGAACGCTCAAATTCGATGCCGCACCTCAGATGGCAATGCCGACCGCCCCCCGGCCCATTCAACCGGGCGTGCCCCAAGCGATGATCCCGCCCCAACAGATTCCGGGAGCGGTCCCACCCATGGCACCGCCGGTGCCCCCGGGGCAGCCTGTTACTGCTGCGAATGGCGTCGCAAACGGGCAAGTTCAAGCTGATCCCAACAATCCGCAACAGGGCCAACCGCCGCGGGTGATCCGACGTCGGGCAATCATCCCAGCCGCGCCTTGAGAATATGACGGCATCTGCTTCAATGACCCCGATGAAACGCCCCCGCCGCACGCAAATTTTCTCCGCAATTCTCGTGGCGGGTCTTTCATGCGCTGTTTCCTCGCGGGCGCAGGAGCCCGGAGCGCCTCCCACTGACACCGACGTCTTGCCCGTCGCGCCGGCATCGTTGGACCCGGTGACACCGATCCCTGCCGCCCCGGCCGGACAACCCGAGCCGACGGTGCAACTGACATTCCCGAATACCTCGGTGAATGAAATCTTGAGCCTCTACGAAGTTCTCACCGGCAAGCGATTGGTGCGCGACTCCTTGCTGGCTCAAGGCCAACCGCTCACCATTGTCGTGCCCGGCGAGGTGCCGCGCAGCGAAGCTATCCGCCTCATCGAAGCCTCGCTGCTGCTCAACGGCTACTCGTTTGTGCCGGTGGATGATAAAACACAGAAGATTCTTGGTCCGGCGAAGTTCCCGCGCTCGGAAGGTATCCCGATTTATTCTTCCCCTTACATGCTGCCGGATTCGGACCAAGTGGTGAGCTATTTCATGAAGCTCAACTACCTTGCGCCGCAGGAGGCCGCGCAGCTTTTCTCGACCTTCATCAGCCCGCCGAAAGTTTACACATCGTTCACCCCCGTGCCGAACGTCCAAGCCGTGCTTATCACGGAGAATGTGCCGGTGATCCAAAAACTCATCTCGTTGCAAGCGATGGTCGATGTGCCCCCGGCGCAGGTCATGACGGAATTCATCAGCCTGAAACGTGCCGATGCCGAGAAAGTGGCCGAGCTTTTGCAGACGTTGATCGATCAGCGCAAGGAAAACGCGGCCAAGCCGCCCGGCCAACCGCAGGTGGATGCGCAAGGGCAGGTCGTGCCCGCTTCCCTCGGCACGGCTGGCGGCGGACAATTCGAGTCCAATCTCGTGATCGGTGAAACACAGATCGTCGCCGACCCGCGCACCAACCGCATCCTCGTGGTCACCCGCCCCGTCAATTTTCCCTACATCAAACAACTCATCGATCAACTCGATGCTCCTGTGCCTCTCGATACGGTGCTGGAACGTCCGCTGCAGTTTGTTTCGGCCGGTGATGTCCTGCCGGTGCTGCGCGATCTGCTGATGGAGGGCGAAGAATCGTCGGCCGGAACGACCGGAGGCGGGCGCCGCGAAGGATCCACCGTCTCGCAAAACGATTCGACTTTCGGTCAAGGGATCGGTTCCGACAGTTCCGGCAGCGGTCTCAACCGCCCCGACCGTCTGAAGGAACCCAATGCCGATGTCGCGCCCGAGTCGGTCATCATCGGCAAGACCAAGATCATCTCCGACAAGAGCGCGAACTCGATCATCGCGATCGGGCCGCCCGACAGCCGCCAGAAAGTGGCGCAGTTGCTTGACATGCTCGACGTGCGACCGCGTCAGGTTTACCTCGCGGCAGTCATCGGCGAGCTGCGTCTGACCGACGACATGGAATTCGGCTTCAGCTATTTCCTCCGTTACCAAGGTGCCGGGGGAACGGGAGCCGCCGGATCGATCATCAATTCGGCCCTCGGCAGCGTCCTCGGTGGCTCGAATCTCCCGACGCCCTCCGATCTCATCAAACCGCAGCTTTTCCAGAATCTCGCCGGTCTGACCGTTTACGGCACGATCGCCGATGCGGTGGATATCTACGCGCGCGCGCTCGAGAAAACGGGCAAATTCAAAGTTCTTTCCCGCCCGGTCGTTTACACGACGAACAACAAAAAAGCCGTCATCAGCTCGGGCCAGCAGGTGCCCTTCACGAGCAGCACGCTCACCTCGACCTCGATCAGCGGCGGCCCGATCAACCAATCGGCCGGCGTCACGGCGAACATCACCTACAAAGACGTGCTGCTCAAACTCGAGGTCGTGCCGCTCATCAATGCCAACAAAGACGTGACGCTTGTCATCGCGCAGACGAACAACAACATCCTCGGCTTCGAAAATTTCGGTGCGGACAACAAGGCGCCGATCATCAGCGCGCAGGAATTGACCACGACCGTCACGGTTCCCAACGGCGGCACCGTGGTGCTCGGCGGCCTCATCATCGAGAGCACGACGGGCGACGACTCGGGTGTTCCGTTTTTGATGCGTGTCCCCGTGCTCGGTTATCTTTTCAAACAGACCACGCGCAAAGTGGAGCGCAAGGAACTCATCATTCTGCTCCAGCCGACCGTGGTGGAAAACAACGACGACCTGGCCCGTGTCAGTTCGGAGGAAATGAACCGCAGCAAGCTCGGCAACGAAGCTTACGCGAAGGCGAATCCTTGGGAGTTTGCCGATACGCCGGTCATCATGGATGCCCAATCTCTCCAACCGGATTCACGGATTCGCAAAACCCGCGATCCCCTGCGTCCGGCCGGCTGGGATTATCAACAATACGCGGCACCGACGCCCACGCCGCCGAAGAAACAACGCTCCGCTCCCGCGACGCGGTAGTTCGGGGCAAGGAATGGTATGGCGTTGATTCCCGAACTGGTGGAACTCGCGGCGCGCCACGGTGCGACCGACCGCCCGAAGATGGCCGCTTCGTTGCAGGACGCGGCGCGAACACAGTCGTCTCTTCTGCGTGCCCTGCTCGATTCCGCCGAGATCGAAGAGAACGGCTTTTACCGCGACCTCGCCGAGAAATTCCATTTGCGCTGGGGCGGGGCGGACATCGCCAAGGCCACGCCGGAGCTGCGGGCCAAGCTGCCGGCGCGCATCGCCCTGCGCTACCAACTGCTTCCGGTGATGGCCGAGGATGACCAACTCACGCTGCTCACCTACGACCCTTTTGATTCGCTCGCGCGCCAAGCGGTGGCCGAAGCCGTGCCGCAGCGGGTCCGTTACGAAATTTACACGCGCAAAGGTATCCTGCCCGCGTTGCGTCAAGTTTACGGCATCGGCGCGGAAACGTTCGAGGAATTGCTCGAGGGTCGCGGGATGGAAGATGAAATCGATCTGAGCCGCACCGAAGAAGTCAATGTGCTCGATGAAGACGAATCCGAAGAGGCCTCGGTCAAAAAATTCATCAACCAGGTCATCCGCGAAGCTCTCCGCGAGCGCGCGACCGATATCCACGTCGAGCCGCTGGCCGACGACCTGCGCGTGCGCTACCGCATCGACGGTGTGCTGCAAGAGGTCCCCGTGCCGGCGCAAATGCGCAAGCTGCAGCGCTCGGTCATCAACATTCTCAAACTCACCGCCGGCCTTGATCTCGGCGAGGATCGTCGTCCGCAAGACGGCCGCATCTCGCTCGAGTTGGGCGGCCAGCCGATCGACGTGCGCGTGGCGTCGATTCCCACGATCAACGGCGAAAGCATCAGCCTGCGTTTGCTCGGCAAGGAGGTGTTCAGCTTGGAGCGACTTGGCTTGGACGAGGACTACGCGGCCAAAGTGCGCGAACTTCTCGCCATGCCGAACGGCATTGTGCTCGTCACCGGCCCGACCGGCTGCGGCAAATCGACGACGCTTTACACGTTCCTGGCCGGACTGAACACGAAAGAGCGGCGCATCCTCACCATCGAAGATCCGGTGGAACACAAGCTGCCCGGCGTGAACCAGAGTGCGGTGCAGCCGGAGATTGGCAACACGTTTGCCAATCTCCTCCGCAGCTTCCTCCGCGGCGACCCGAACGTGATCATGGTCGGTGAGATGCGCGACTACGAGACGGCTGAGATCGCGATCCGCGCCGCATTGACCGGTCACTTGGTCTTCAGCACGCTGCACACGAATGATGCCGTGGGAGGCATCACGCGATTGCTCGATATGAACGTCGAGCCGTTTCTCGTGGCCAGCGCGGTGCGCGCCTTCATCGCGCAGCGCTTGGTGCGGCGCCTTTGCCCCGCCTGCAAGGTGGCCGCGCAGCCCGGCGATTATGCGCCGGATTATCTCCGCAGCATCGGTTTTCCTCCGGAAGACGAAGGCAAAATCATGCGCGCGGCCGGCTGCGAAAATTGCCGTCAATCGGGCTACGAGGGACGCTTGGCCATCATGGAGATCTGCATGGTCACCCCGCGTCTCCAGGAAATGATCACCCACCGGAAAACCGCGGCCGAGCTGCGTCCCGCGGCCGAGCGCGAAGGAATGCGCCCGCTGCGGCGCTACGGTTTCGATAAGGTCGCCGCCGGGTTGACCACGATCGAGGAAGTCATGCGCGTGACGACATCGGACCTCAACGCGCTGGACGAGTAGAGCCATGCCAGTCTTTGTTTATCAGGCTTTGCAGGCGGGTGGCGGCAAGGCGTCCGGAGAAATCGAGGCGACCAGCCGGCAGGATGCGTTCGCCCGGCTGCGCCAGCAAAATCTGCAACCGTTTTCCCTCGCGATCAAAGGCGCACAGCAACAGACCGGCACCGCCGGCGTTGTTGCCGGGGAGAATGTCCTCACGCGTCCGCAGGTCCTGCTGTTCACCGAGGAGCTGTGCGAGCTGCTCGAGGCGGGACTCAAGCTTGACCGCGCTTTGCAGGTGATCGAGCAGCGGCAGGACAAAAGTGCTCTCCGCGGCGTGGCGGCCAGCGCCCGGCAGTCGTTGCGCGAGGGTATGACCTTTTCCGCCGCGCTCAAAAAAGCGAGCCCGAGCTTTTCCGAGCTCTACTGCAACATGGTCAAAGCCGGCGAGGCCAGCGGCACGGTGCCGAAAATTCTCAAGCGCCAGGTCGAGTTCCTCACCATGATGGGTGACCTGCAGCGCCGCGTGACCAGCGCGCTGATTTACCCCTCGGTGATTTTTTCCGCGGGCATTGGTTTGCTGATCATTTTCATGACGTTTCTTCTTCCGCAGCTGACCGCGCTTCTGGGCAAGACCGGGCAAACCTTGCCGTTGGCCACGCGAGTGCTCATCGGGACGAGCGAGTTTTTCGGCAGTTATTGGTGGGTGATCTTGATCGCGGCGGGGGCGGCGATTCTGGGGTTCCGCCATTTCACCAGCCGCGGAGAGGGCCGGGCTTGGTGGGACCGGGTGAAACTGCAGTTGCCGGTGTTCGGTCCGCTGCTGCGGATGAGGTTTTACGCGCAGTTCACGCAGACGCTTTCCACACTGCTGAACAACGATGTCTCGCTCATGCAGGCGATGCAGTTGATCCGCAACGCGACGCCGAATGTTTACCTGCAAGGGTTGCTCGAGCGGGTGGCCGATCATGTGCAGGACGGCGCGCAACTCTCCCGCGCGGTCGAGCGTGTAAAATTTTTCCCCCCGACGATGATCGATATCATCCAAGTCGGGGAAACGACGGGCGATCTCGGGGCCGCCTTAGAGCGTTGCGCGAAAAACTATGACAAACAACTCTCCGTGGTGATCGAACGCGTGACCGCGCTCATCCAGCCGATGGTGATTTTGATGGTGGCGCTGTTTGTCGGACTTGTTGCTTACTCGATGATCACCGGTATTTTGCAAACGGTGTCGGGATTGCCCAAACGATGAAAGCGTCATTGCGTTGCTGTGTCGTCTGCGCCGCAGCCGTCGTGTTGTCGGGCTGCGCGGGGCTGGAGATGCGTGATCCGAAATCGCGCCAAGCGGCACGATACCGCCAGCAGCACGAGGCGTTCCGCGCGCAGGAGGGATGGCGCAAGCTCACGTATCGTCAGACCGATCTGCTCGCCCAAGCCACCGCGAAAAACACGGCGGTGGAAATATCGCTGACCGATCAGCGCGGCCTCTTGCTCGTTCATGGCGCGGTTGCCATGGATTTTCCCGTAGCCACGGGCAAGGCCAGTCACCCGACGCCGCCGGGCACCTACAAAATTCTCGAGAAGAAAAAGGATCATGCGTCGAACCTTTACGGACGCATTCTTTCGGCAACGGGCGAAACGTTAGACTCTGATGCTGATACGCGCACAGACACGGTGCCGGAGGGAGGGAGCTTCGTCGGTGCACCGATGCCCTACTGGATGCGCATGACGCCGACCGGTGTGGGGATGCACGTGGGCTATGTGCCGGGTCGACCTGCATCGCACGGTTGCATTCGCCTCAAGAAAGATGCGGCGGCGCAACTTTTCAGCATTCTGGAATTGGGTTCACCGGTGACCGTCGCCGAGCAGCGCAGCTCAGGTTAAAAATCCCCGGCGCGCAGGGAGTCGAAGGCGCGGCCGAGGTTGTCGAGAACATCGGATGGCGTGAGGGATTCGGTCGAGCACCGGCCGCTGGAGAGCGCTATTTCGGCGGCGCGGCCGCAGACCCAGGCGCCGATGGACGCGGCCAGATAAGTGTCAGCACCTTGGCCCAAGAGGGCGGAGCAGACGCCGGTGAGCACGTCGCCCATTCCGCCGGTGGCCATGCCGGGATGGCCGGTGGTGTTATAGCGCAGAGGATGGTCTTTCCCGGCAATGACGGTGCGGGAGCCTTTGAGCAGGAGAGTAACGGGGTGGTGCGAGACGAAGTGGCGCGCGGTCTTGGCGCGGTCGGTGATTTTTTTCCCTCCGAGCAGCCGTTGCATTTCGCCGGGATGCGGGGTGAGGAGGCGCGGACCCTTAGCGTGATCAAGATGCTTGAGGCCGGCATGGGCAATGATGGTGAGCGCGTCGGCATCGACCACGGCGGGGCATGTCGCTTCGCGCAGCAGGCGCAGAGCTTGTGTTTCCTGCCCCATGCCCAGACCGGGTCCGATCCCGAGGGCGTCCGCGGATGTCAGAAGGACGTCGGTGAGTTTTTGGATTGGGCGGACCATGACTTCGGGGGCCATGGTGGAGGCAAGGAGCGTGTAGTCGTCGGGCAAGGCGCCGAGGGTGACGAGACCGGCGCCGGCGCGCAGGGCGCCCGAAGTGCAGAGACGGGCGGCGCCCAGTGTGCCGCGTGATCCCGCAAGAATGGCGACGCGACCGCACATGCCTTTGTGTGTGTCGAAATCGCGCGGCGGCCAATGCGGGCGGAGCAGCGAGGAGGTGATGACTTCATCGCTGCTGCCAAGGGTTGGCTTTTGGAAGTCCGGCACGTCGAGCACGGCGAGACGGCCAACGTGGTTGCTTGCGGTGTCGGCCACGAGTCCGGTCTTGGCGAACCCGACGGTGGCGGTGAAGTCGGCTTGCACGCAGGGATCGCCGGGTTTGCCCGTGTCGGGGTCGAGGCCGGATGGAAAATCGACGGCAACCGTGTGTGCTCCCGCATCGCGTCGCAAGATGTTCATTTCCGACACAAGGGAGGCGAGCGGTTCGCGCAGCTCGCCACGAACACCCAGACCGACCAAGGCGTCGAGCTGCACGAGCGGTCCATCCTGCGGTGCGGCAGGGTGAAACGGGCCGGACAGCACGGGTGCGCGCAGAGCTTCGCATTTTTCG
>JBILDG010000075.1:0-8018 GCA_044352715.1 Chthoniobacterales bacterium
TGTCACCGATTTTGATCTCGCTCGATGTCTTGATGTTCGCAATCACGTAGCCGGTGTCGCCCGCTTCGAGCTTTTCCCGCGCTTCCATTTTCGGGGTGAAGACACCGACCTCCTTCACTTCGTAGGGACGGTTGTTGCTCATCATCTTGACGCCGTCGCCCGCTTTGAGTGATCCGCTCATCATGCGGACGTAGGTGACGACGCCGCGATACGAGTCGAACGTCGAGTCGAAAACCAGCCCCCGCACTTTGTCGTCGTCCCACGTTTTCGGCGGCGGGATGCGGTGGACGACTGCTTCCAAGATATCCTCGATGCCGATGCCCGCCTTCGCGCTGGCCAAGATCGCTTCGTCCGCGGGAATGGCGAGGATGTCTTCGAGTTGCCGCTTGACGGTTGGAATGTCCGAGTTGGGCAGGTCGATCTTGTTGATCACCGGGATGATCGTCAGTCCTTGCTTGTTGGCCAGATGAACATTGGCAACAGTCTGGGCTTCGACGCCCTGCGCCGCGTCCACGATGACCAGCGCGCCCTCGCAAGCCGCCAGGCTGCGCGAGACTTCGTAGGCGAAGTCGACGTGGCCGGGAGTGTCCAGCAGGTTGAGTTTGTAGTCCTGCCCGTCTTTCGCGCGGTAGGTCATGGTGACAGGGTGCGCTTTGATCGTGATGCCGCGTTCGCGTTCCAGATCCATCGAGTCCAGCAGTTGGTCCTGTTTTTCTCGCTCGGAGATGGTGCGAGTGGTCTCAAGGAGTCGGTCGGACAGCGTGGTCTTACCGTGGTCGATGTGGGCAATGATGCAAAAGTTGCGCGTGTTCCGCATGGTGGTGGAGGCGCAGACTATCCTTGAGCTGGCCGCTCTGGTCAAATCCCGCGTCGCGACCGCAAAAGATCTTGGAGCTTTGCTCAGGCGTGATGCTTTGACAGAGTGTCCAAGTGAGAGATCTGTCCCCGGATCAAAAGAAAAGACTGCTTGTTCTGCTCGTGGTCTGTGCGGCTTTGATCATCCCGGTCGCACTGGCGGCGGTCGGGGGATGGCGTATGTGGAAAGCGCGCCAATTGGCCGACGCGCAATTTGCCGAGGCTTTGCGCATTTCGCTGGAACGTGCGGCCAACGTTGTGCTGCCTTCACCCACGCTCGGTGCTGATGCCGTTGTGTTGAATTGTCCTGCCGACAAGTTTGAAGCCGAAGTGCAGCGTGTGGTGCGTCTGGCCAATGGACTCGGAGGCAGTGCCTCATCGTGGAACGACGGCACCAGCATTCGCATCGTGGCCAATATACCCTCGAATTCCGTGGACTTGTTTCGCGATGCGGTTACTCGCGGGGTGTTCGACATCGCCGGGGCGGGGCAGTCCGGTCCGATGACGGTTGTCGAGGTTTTGTTGCGTTCCGATTTGTAAGGGGCAGGGTGCACTTTGTTTTTTCGTGCCGCGTCGATAATCTTCGGCTAAAGCCTTCCCCCCATGGCGACACCGCAGCTCCCTGACCGCCGGATTTACGACCAGGCACGCAACATCGCCGATCTTTACCGGTTGGCGGCCGAATTTTACGGAGACCGTCCCGCCTTGGCGAAACGCGATGCCTCGGGAGAGTTTCGCTCCCAGACATACCGTGAGCTGTATGAACGGGCCTGTTCTTTGGCCACGGGATTCATTGCCCTCGGGCTGCTGCCCCGCGAGCACGTGGCTCTGCTGGCCGACAATCGTCCCGAGTGGATGCTGTGCGACTGTGCCGTATTGCTCTGCGGCGGGGCGGATGTCCCCCGGGCTGCTGACGTCACCGCGCAGGAAATCTCGTACATTGTCGCTCACAGCGATTCGGTCATTGTCGTGGCGGAGAACCTCTCCGTTCTGCGTCGAGTGCTCGAAGTTCGCGACTCTTTGCCGAAGGTTCGTCACTACATTCTCATCGATGGTGAACCGCCGGAAAACTCCGGGGTTCTGAAACTTTCCGACGTGCTCGAGCGCGGCAGACATTTGCGCGCCTCAGGTGACCGTGTGGTCGAAGAGCGTTTGGCGCAAATCAAAGGCGGCGACATCTTCACCTTGATTTACACCTCGGGCACGACGGGAACACCGAAGGGTGTGATGCTCACGCACGACAACATGCTGTCGCAAGTGCGATATCTGCCATTCGAACTTTACCCGACCGACCGCGTTCTCTCGATTTTGCCCGTGTGGCACAGCTATGAGCGGGTGTTTGAAATGGTTGCCGTTAGCCGCGGGTGTTGCACGTATTACACGACAGTGCGCACGGTGGGAGAGGACCTGCGCAAAGTGCGCCCGACGATGATGGCGTCGGCTCCTCGTTTGTGGGAGGGGCTTTACAATCGTATCCTGCAAAACGTCCGCACGGCCCCGGCGCTGCGCCGCGCTTTGTTCAATGCCGCCTACCATTGTTCGCGAGAATACCAGCAAGCGCATTTTTTTCTCACCGGGCAACTCATCGATCTGCACGGGCGATCATGGGGAGAATCGTTGCGATTGGCGGCGGGCAGTCTCTTAAAGCTCCTTGTTTATGCCGTTCCCTGCAAACTTCTCGATGCTCTGGTGCTGAAAAAGCTCCGCGCTGTGGTCGGCGGGGAGTTTCGCGGCACTGTCTCCGGTGGCGGTGCGTTGCCCCCTCACGTGGACGAATTTTTCAACTACATCGGTATTCCGGTGCTCGAAGGTTACGGCATGACGGAAACCTCGCCCGTGCTGGCCGTCCGCACCTGGCGCAAGCGCATCATCGGCACGGTCGGGCCTTTTTGGCCTCACACCGAGATTCGCATTGTCGAGCACGGCACGGACAAAGTGCTCTATCCCACGCGATTCGGCGGCGGGCGAGGAGTCAAAGGCGAAATTCATGCCCGTGGCCCGCAGGTTATGCTCGGGTACTATAAAAACCCCGAAGCTACCCAAAAGGTGCTGCGCGACGGCTGGATGAATACCGGGGATATCGGCATGGTCACGTTCAACAACTGCCTCAAAATTCTCGGCCGTTCGAAAGAGACCATTGTTCTTCTCAACGGGGAGAACGTGGAACCCGTGCCGATCGAAGCGCAATTGCAGGAGTCCCGTTTCATCGAACAGTGCATGGTTGTCGGTCAGGACGAAAAGCATCTCGGCGCTCTCATTGTTCCGTCTCTCGATGCCTTGCGAGAACAAGGCTTTGAAGTTTCGATGCTGGAGGATGCGGCCAAGGACGAACGTATCATCCGACTGGTCGGTGTGGAGGTGCGTCGCCTCGTGAGCAAAGAGCATGGCTTCAAGCCGTTCGAGACCATCCAAGGGTGGCGCTTCGTTCCGAAAAACTTTGAAGTCGGCGACGAACTTACGCCCACGTTCAAGCCCAAGCGTCACGTCATCACCGTCAAATACGAGTCGTTGATCGATGAGATGTACCATCACACCCGCACGACGCGTCAGTTCTGACGCGCTGGAAGGTGTTCGGCGCAGTATTCGTGGCCATCCCAGGCAACGCGGAAGTCGAGTTGCTGGTCGGAGAGTTCGGTTCGTCCGCAGATTTTGCAGCGATGCATTGTCTCGCTTGTCTCTTGTTGGAACTTTCGCAGGCGCGCTGCGTTGTGCTGGCGGGAATGGAGATTCCGCACAAAGCCCGGTGCAAAAAACAGCAGATAGTTGGCCAGCGAGGCGATCATCGCCATTTTGGCGGAAAGCGGTATGGCGACGAGTTGCAGCAGGTAAATCCCGCCGAGAACCCATGCGACGTATTTCACTTTCACGCGCAGAATGAAAAAGAGGAAGATTTCGTAGTTCGGCACGACCGTGGCAAAAGCGAAGAAGAGTGAGAGATTCAGGAAGGTGTTCGATGGTCCGCCTCCGAAAAAGAAGGCCGCCACAGTGCAACCAACCATTCCCACGAGATAAAAAACGTTCAGCTTGAGGGCGCCCCAGGTTTCCTCGAGCGCGCTGGCGAGGAACCACATGAAGAGAAGGAGAAAAAGCACCCAGAACCAACTGCGCGTCTCAGGCACGAAGATATAGCTCACCAAGCGCCAGGCTTCGCCTTGCATGATTTTCTCCGGCGAAAGCGCAAGCATGCCGGCATATGCCGGATCGAGATTCACCAGCAGGAAGGTGAGTGCATTCATCAACACCACAGCCTTGATCGCCCCGGGGGTGCCCAGACAAGGCAGGCGACGTTCCAGTTGGCTCCAGAATCTTTGCGACAAGGGTTCGTTCATCGTCCGGGCGCCTTTTGCTGCCACGGCCAACGGCCGTTGATTTCGAGTTCGAGCGAAAAGCTCAGGAATGTGCGGATAAGAACGATGACCGCCAGCACGACCATGTTTTGGAGGGTTGGAGCCACCGCGACCGTTTTGATGATGTCGCCGGCTACCAACAGTTCGAGTCCGAGAAGAATCGCGCGCCCGAGATTTTGCCGGAGCGCCGTGTAACGATCAAGCCCCGCGGGTGGCGCGCTCAACACCGCACGTCCGGCGGCCCAGAGTATTCCGGCCACAATCACCGCAACACCGCAGGCATCGACTATCATGCCGATTGTTTCCATGGTTTGCTGGAAGTTATTCATGGCGGGAGAGCGTGCTTTGTTTTATCCGAGGCGACAAGATCGCAGAAACTTTGCGGTCCTTGGGCGCGCCATGCACAATTGCTCTGTCATGGGTGTTGAGATCGAACGTAAATTTCTCGTCGTCGGCGATGCGTGGCGTTGCAATGTGACGGTATCCCGCGCCTTGCGTCAGGGGTATCTTTCCCGCGACGAAACATCCACGGTGCGCGTGCGCACCGATGGCACGTATGCTTGGCTGACGATCAAAACAGGTGGGCAGGGGATGATACGCTCGGAGTTCGAATACAGTATCCCGGTGTCCGATGCCGAAGAGTTGCTCGACGCCTGCCCTGGGCGGGTGGTTGAGAAAGTCCGGCACATTGTTCCGCATGGCCGACATCAATGGGAGATCGATGTTTTCCACGGGAAGAATGCCGGACTTGTTCTGGCGGAAATTGAGCTCGACGCCGAGCATGAGGAGTTTGCCTACCCACCATGGATCGGCGATGAGGTGACCGGCGATCCACGGTATTACAATTCCCGTCTGGCCGAACACCCGATGAGGCAGGGGGCATGATTTCCAGTTCTTTTAATAGCTCGTCTGTCTTGTCACCGTATCCGCATGGGTAAATGACCCCATTGCCGGTAGTCCCCGACTGCGCCAAACAGGTTCCGTGAAAGCGGCGAGTCTCACCACTTCATGGACACGCTCTGATGCTACCGCGCCCGCGGTGGAGCGGCGCCGACTAGCCGGTGTTCCCGTGCTGGGGAGAAGTTCAGCTCGCCGGTGGATCGAAAACTTGCTGGAACCGGCCGACATCCGAATCAATGGTGATCGTCCCTGGGACTTGCGTATTCATCAGGACGACTTCTTTACGCGAGTTTCCGCGGAGGGGGCGCTTGGTTTCGGAGACAGCTATGTCGAAAGATGGTGGGATTGTCCGGCCATTGACGAAATGATTGCGAGAGTCTGGCAGGCCGACCTTCCCAAGCGTGTGTGCGTCTGGCGTGACTGGCCCGGTATGATCCAGGCTCAGTTCTTCAATTTGCAGCGCGGTCGGCGAGCGTTCGAAGTGGGACGGCATCATTACGACATCGGCAACGATTTGTATTCCGGGATGCTCGACAAGCGGATGATCTACAGCTGCGGTTACTGGGCGGAGACCGAAGACTTGGATCATGCACAGGAGGCCAAGCTGGATCTTGTTTGCCGCAAACTGGATCTTCGGCCCGGTATGCGCGTGCTCGATATCGGATGCGGTTGGGGAGGGGGTGCCAAGTTTGCCGCCGAGCATTATGGCGTCCGGGTAGTTGGTGTCACCGTATCGGCCGACCAAGCCGCATGGGCACGAGAAAAGACCTCCGGACTGCCCGTCGAAATCCGGCTGTGCGATTACCGTGAAATCGACGAAAAGTTCGACCGTATTTTCTCCATCGGAATGTTCGAGCATGTCGGGCACCGAAACTATGGCGGGTATTTCAATGTCGTGCGGAAGTGCTTGGCTGATGATGGGCTGTTCCTGTTACACACCATCGGTTCGCTGCATAGCACCACACGGCCCGATGCGTGGATATCGCGGCGGATCTTCCCCAACTCGATGCTGCCCTCGGCCGCCCACATAACGAAAGCCGCCGAAGGGCGGCTCGTCATGGAGGATTGGCACAATTTCAGCGCAGACTATGACCGCACTTTGATGTGCTGGCATCGCAACATCGAAGGGCGGTGGCACGAGCTGGATGGAAAGAAATACGACGACGCCTTCCGCCGCATGTGGCGGTATTATCTTCTCGGTTGCGCCGGGGCGTTTCGCTCCCGCAAGCTGCAGCTTTGGCAAATCGTCTTTTCACGCGATGGCGTTCCCGGCGGCTATCGGCTGCCGCGCATCCGTTAAAAATAGCCAACAAGCATCTTGCATTTTGTGAGCGTTCAGGCATGGTAGCACGTTCACTTTGACCCTATCGTCCAGTGGCCTAGGACACCGCCCTTTCACGGCGGTAACACGGGTTCGAATCCCGTTAGGGTCGCCATTTTCAATGGCCAGCGCGCAGCATGTTCGAACCTGTAGGGCTCGAGCCGGTGCTCATCGCGGCAAGTGGAGACAGCCGAAGGCGATCCCGTTAGGGTCGCTTTTTTTCTGTTACTTACCAAAAAAGTCCGGCGTTGCTGACGCTTTCTGATAAATAGTGCGGTTAATGTGGAGTATAAACAATTTTCAGCTCCTCCTCGCGTGAATGACCATGTGAAACCTCGCAACGAGTGCATCCAAATGATAGAGATTTTTGCCTAAGAACAGCCTGGGGGAAAGTTGGGTTGGCTTACGGCGCGGATATTGTGCCGGACTTCCTCGGAGAATTGCGTGATGAGCGCTTGGGTGTATTCCTCCAAAGATAAGCTGCTGTCTCGTGCAAGAGGTGTCAGGTCGAGGGCAAATATGAGGCCAGTGTCTTTATCCGCGGAGTGGCTCTCATGGAAGGTGGCATGAGCGAGACGACGCCCCATCACGGCGAGGTCATAACGTTTGCCTCCGGTTATTTGCGAATCGAACACGCCGTTAAGGGCCGCCTGCAGATTGGTGCGTTGACCGACCGGAAGTGCGATCTTTATTGTGTCGGGCAACCAGTCCAAGTCGCGCCAGACCTCGCAACCATAGATCTTTGACGGGCGCGCGGTTTCCGGCAGTCGGCGGACGGCCGTCAGCGTGCGAGCGAGCACTGCGACATGGGTTGCATGCTTGTCCGCTGGGTTGTGGACATAGAGAACATCGGGTCGGGCGGCGGTCAGGATCGCGTGAATATCCTCCACCGGATCAGTCTGGTCAGGGTTTTTGATGCTCGCGCTGGGGTAGTCGAGCTGGATCATTGCCGCATACTCGCCAATCACCGCCGCTTTGCGCTGTTCGTCCCGACGTATTTGAATCATCTCCGCGTCGCTTAAATGCTTGTAGACCCCGGTTCGTGCACTGCCAGCGCCGTCGGTGACAGTCACTCCGGTGAACCAGCGGTCCTCACGTCCATGACATTCCAAAATCCCATGGACTGCAAAAAACTCGAGGTCGTCTTGATGCGCGCCGATCCCCATGTGCGTTGTCCGGGACAAAGCGTCGGGTATTGCTTCGTTGTCCCGAATGAAAATATCAGAGTTAGGACGGCGTAGTTTCATCGAGTTGGCCAGACCCCGCAAGTGGGGCAGAGCAGTTTTGAATCATTGAGGGCAGCTGGTTGTGGTTTGTTTTTGCGCGGATAGCAACTCTGGTCGTAGTGAACCGGATGACGACGGGGGTCCAGAGTTGCAATGCTGCGCGCCCATTTGGCCCAATCTGGAGTCTGGGGCCAGCCGCAGAGAGCGGGATGACCTGAGCTTCGACATGTTGCGCATGGCCTACACCGAATTGGGCAAGGCGGTGAGGGAACATGACCGCAAGCGCCTGATTTTCACTGTGGACAGCCTGCCGCGCCCCGCCGCGTGGCACATGGAGAGGGAGGGGACTTGGACTCCGGACAATGAACG